>NZ_VRVC01000069.1:0-26971 GCF_008040005.1 Methylobacterium sp. WL19 | reverse complement strand
CGACTACATCGAACGCTTCTACAATCCGGCCCGCCGACACTCGACCCTCGGCTACGTCAGCCCAATCGAGTTCGAAAAACAGGCCCAATTAGCTTAGGATCGTGTCCACGGAACCAGCAGCAGGCCAGTGCTCGCCATGGAAGTGCGGTTTCGGTTCGAGACCGCGAGCAAGGCGTCGTAGCTGTCCGTAAGGTTCTGAGTGCCGTCGGTGACCAGTTTGAGCTGGCTGATGACCTTCGTGTATTCGTCGGCGAGACCAAGCACGCGCCGCGCGCCGAAGGCCGTCGCCGATAGGATCGCGAAGGCGGCCAAGGCCGAGCGCACCTGTCCAATGCGGGACTGTGTCTCTCCGAGCGCGCGGTTGAAATCGAGCTGACTGCGGGTGCTTCCGGCCGAACCGTTGCTGGTTCCGCTACCACCTCCAGCCGGGCGCGGGGCCGGGGTTGGCGCAGGTATGGGACCGGGGGCCGGGATCGGGACAGGTGGAACGGGTCCGTTGCCGCCCAAACCGGCCATGCGCTGTGCGAGCGCGATCACCTTCCGATAGTCGCCCTGGAGCTGGACAAGCGAGGCGCTGAGGCTGGCGAGCTGCGCCCGGTAGGCTCCGAGCCCGGCGGTGGATGCCAGGGCCGTGTCCAGTCGGGCCACCTCCTTTCGCAGGGAAGCGAATACAGAGGCATTGGCAGTTAGGGTGGCAAGGGTAGCCGCCAGATTTTTGATGCCGCTGGCGGTGCCTCCAAGGCCATTTGCGGCCCTACTCGACTCACGGAGCTTCGTGGCGGTGTTCGATGCCTCCTGCCCAACCTGCGCAAGGGCGACACGTGCGGCCTGAAGCAGGCGCGCCATACGCGCGGCGTTCTGCTGGGCAGCGGCGGTGAAGGTATCGTTCGGGGACGTAGGGGCCGGCGAGGGGGAAGACGCTGGCGGGAGGATCGTCGGAGCAACCGGGCTCACGGGCGGAGGAGTCGTTGGCGGAGACGCGCCGCCACCGGCCCCGGTCGCCGGAAGGCGCGGAGGCGTGGTGCTGGCATATGCGGCAGCGGCGGCCGACGCGGCAGCGAACTGCGTTGGCAGAGCGGCAAGAGTGCCTTGGAGCGCCATGAGGCGCTGACGATACACCGTGACGCCTTGAGCGCTGCGCATCGTGGTATCGGCGCCCTGCACAGCCGTGGCGAGCTGCCCGGCGTTACGGGCCGCGCCGGACATGGCGGAGCCCATCTTGTTCGCCTGCGCCTGGGCATCCGCCATCTGCCGGGCAACCTGCCGGAGGGTGGTGCCCTGTGCCTGCAAGTCCGAACTGAGCTGCCGTATCGCAGCGCGCGCCTCGTTGCGCATGCGGATGGTGTAGAGAATTTCGCGACCTGTGGGCATAACAGTGCCTCCCGTTGAGTTTGCTCAACTGAGACGGCTCACGAGCACAATGTCAATAATTCCTGCTATGCGCCGTAAGTATTGATGCAGAAATTTACCATATAATATGCATAGCTCAGCCAGTGGCTACTCAGACCCTTAAGTGTTCGAGAGAAAGTCCTGGAAATTTGACGCTTGCAATGTCTTCAGCGAGCATTTTCGTCGGAAACCCACGGCCGTAGCCGGCGTCAACTCCAGTGTCGGCCCAACCGCCCAAGGCCCGCCGACGATCCTCTGGGACGCCAGCCTCGCGAAGTCGGTCGGCCCAGCCGTGTCGGAAGGAGTGGAATGTGGTCGAGGCCTTCGCTGCGCCGCAGCTCTTCAAAAAACGAGCGAACCACTTCTGAAACGCGTCGGAGAAGTAGCCACGGCTATCCGCGCTCAACTCTGGGAACAGCCTACCTTGGGACGCCTTTCGAGCGTCCGCTACGAAGTCGAGAAAACCCATGGCGAGGATTTCCGGGTGTAGCGGGACGATGCGGGTTCCCGCCTTGCTCTTAACCCGCTGTGTGGCTTCTGCCGCCCGTACCAGGATGACCGGAACCCCATCGCGCTCCGCAATGTCATCCGGCGCGAGCTGGCAGCACTCATTCAGCCGAAGCCCATGGAACAGGCTCAGGATTGGAACCCAAAATCGTGCACGGCGTGGGCGGAGAGAACCAACCTTGGCGTAGCCTATCTCGTCGTCAGTGCATCCGGTGTAGAGCGGCGCGTTGAAAATGGCCCACATTTGTTGAAGCGAGAACGGCTCCCGCTTCGCTTGGGGGGCTTCCTCAATCGTTAGCCCAGCGGCGGGATTCTTGCTCAACCACTCCTCCCGGACGGCCCAATTGAAGAGCGTTGCCATCTTCGTGATGTGCGAGTTCACGGTCTGTGTGTTGAGCGGAGCCAGCCCTTCACGCTTTGCAGTCTCGGCAGCCTGCGCCAGCGAGAAGGCGGGGAACCGCTTCGTCGCATTCGGTGGTAGCGCCCGGAACAGGTCACGAACCTGCTTAGCGTGGTCGCGCGAGAGCCCGGTGACGTCCATGTCCGTACCGACCAACTCTCGGAGGGCGCGGAAGACCATCCCATAGTCCGCGTTCGTTTTCCCGGTACGCGAGCCCCGACCGGGGTCGCTTTCGAAAGCGCGGATGAGATCGTCCAGCGTCCGTTTAGGCTGCGCATCAGGTCGCGGCGTGCCGTCGAAGAGTGGATCGCCTTTGCTACCTGTGCTGCCCGCGAGGGCGGCCACTTGTCGGGCGTTGAGCGCGAGCATGGCGCGCCGCACCACGCTTGCCAATCGGCGGTAGGGATCGCCGTTCCAGTCAACGTTCGGCCGGCGCACCGAACGGCGCAGCTTTCCAGGACCGTGCGGCTCCGGAGGCATGCCAGCGCGCAGTAGGATTTGATCTGTCGTCGCCCGCACCGCTTCGAGGTAATCGTCCGGCCGGGGGCTTTCGAGGATTTGGCCCTCCGCCCGCGCATCGGCCAGGACCACATCCCAATCCACAAAACGCAGCTCGTCCCTCTCTTCGGGCGAGCGTGCAACTTGTTGCACGGCTTCTTCGAACCACCGGACGGCAAGGTCTTCGATTTCGCGCGGTGCCAGCCTCTCTAGGCGGCCGGATACGAGAAGCTGCCGCGTATGAGCGATTTCTGAGCGCTGCCGCCTCACCGTCTCCCACTCTCGCTCCAGCCGCGCTTGCTCGATGCGAAACCGGGTAAGCGCGACGCGCCGATCCTTCGTCCGAAGGCTGCGAACGAGATGTGACCGCCCGACGTCACGGGCGATATCCACCGGCACCCGCATGCGGAGATAGAACGTGCCTTCGCGGGTCGTGAGATTGGGGTGGTGGGCCACAGGTTCACTGCTCAATGTGTCACAGTCGTGTGTCACAGTCGCGTCTGAGAAGCTGTTTTCCATCAGTATCTTGTGCCACCACAGGTACTTAGAAGGCAAGTGGTGGGCCCGGCAGGACTCGAACCTGCAACCAGACCGTTATGAGCGGTCGGCTCTAACCATTGAGCTACAGGCCCTGCGCCTCTTCCCGTAGAAGGAAAGAGGGGCCTTCGTCCAGCGGCTGCGCGTTCGAACCTTACGCATTGTCGCCGATTTCCCCGATCCGGTCTTGTGCAGGCGAGGCGTCCGGAACCCGTTCCGGGCCGCCCGGCGTAGGACGGGCAAGACGCTCCCCCTCGCAAGACGCTCCCACTCGATGGAGAGGCACAGCGGTGCCGGGTCAGACCGGGGGAGCCCAAAGGGCGAGGTCGTCTTCGCGTTAAGCTCATGTTAACCCTGTGCCGACGATCGTTCCGGCGTTGGACAAGGGGTCTGTCGACCCGATTGAGGAGCCGATGGGCCGCACGATCCTCGCTTGCCGGCTCGCCGCATCCTCTTTCGCCTGGGCTCTTGCGGGATCGCCGGTTCTGGCTCAGGAACCGCTCCTCCTGAGAATCAGGCCTCCGGACGCCGCTCCGGCCGAGATCGGCGCGGGCAGCGGAATGCCGTCGGCGGAGGAGGTGGCACGGGCCCGGGCCGCGCGCGAAGCGGTGTGGGAGCGGGCGGATCGCCGCGCCCGCATCGCGATCGCCTCCGTCTGCAGCGGCTGTCTGCAGCCGGAGCGTCCGGCGGCGCGGCTCACTTCTCAACCGCGCCCGGAGGATGCCATCGTCCGGGCGCAGACGACACCGCCCGAGCCGCCCGCCACCGGCGACACGGCCCCGGCCGATATCCTCGCCCAGAGCTCAACCAGCCAGACAGGTACTCCATGACCCAGTCGCATCCCACCAGCGGCGCCGAGCCGGATCCGGCCTGCCCGGTCTCCCTCGATCTCCTCGGGGCGGTCTATCGCGCCGAGCCCGAGGATCTGCCCGAGATCCTCGCCGAGATCCCTCCCACCACCCGCGCCAAGCTCGCGGTCTACCTCTACGGCAAGAGCCACATGCATCAGCTCGGCCTCTCGGTGGCCCGTGCCTGCGAGCGGGACGATCTCGTCCGGGTCGCAGGCGAGATCGGCTCGGTGGTCCACGGCCAGGCGCAGATGAAATCCGCGCGGCCCGCCGCCCCGAATCCCGCCGCCCCCCCGCCGCCGCGCAAGATCAGCCTCGGCGGCGGTTCGGCTCCGAAGAAGATCAGCCTCGGCGGATCGTCGGCGAAGTCGCGCTCCTTCGACTGAGCGCCCGCGACCGAGCACCCGTTCGCGAGATCGTGAGGCGGCAGCGGCCTTTCGGCCGAGGTCGCCCTTACCGCGAGGACGGGCCGCATGGCATAAGCGCGGCCGGCGCGCCCGGCGGCGCAGAGAGGACTGACATGTTCGGTGCGTGGTGGAAGCTCGGCATGGATGCGACCCTGCTCGCGATGGAATCGCAGCAGGTGATCGGCCTTCGCCTCGCAAAGCTGTCCCTCGGCGGACCGGCCGCGCAGATCGAGGCGCAACGCATGGTGAGCGAGAAGATCATGGCGGCCGGCGAAGCGGCCTTGCTCATGGCGACCGGAGGCTCGACCCAGAGCATGGTCACCGGATACCGCCGGAAGGTCCGCGCCAATGCGAGGCGGCTCTCGCAGGGCTGACACGGCCTCGCTGCAGCGCGGCATTAACCGGAGATTAACCAACCTCCGCTTCCATCGGGGCGACCACCCACGAGGAGAGCGCGGATGATCCCTTTCGAACAGCAGGTGCGCGAGCGCGCCTATTCCATCTGGGAAGGCGAGGGCCGGGTGTTCGGCCGCGCCGATGAGCATTGGCTGATGGCCGAGGCCGAGCTGCGTGCGGTGAGCCTCACGGCGCCGGTCTACGTTCAGCCCGTGACCGCCGATCTCAGCCTGGCACCGAGCCCGGCCAAGACCCTGAAGCCCCGCGCCTCGCGCAGTGCAGGCACCGCCGCCAAGGCCGTTGCCGAAAAGGCCGTCGCCCAGCCGTCCGAGACCGCGCCGCGCCGGACTAGGACGGCCAGCGCCAAATCCGCATCGGCCAAGCCTGCCTCCGCGAAGTCTGCTTCCACCAAGGCGCCTGCCGCTTCCAAGGCGACCAAGGCAGCGTCGAGCACCACCACGGCCGCCAAGCCGCTCAGGGTCGCCAAGCCGCGCGCTGCCGCCCCGATGGAATCCGCCGCGACCGTCCACTGACACCGAGCGGCACCGTTCAAGCCCGTCGCCCCTCGCAGGGCGTCGGGCTTCTTGTTGCGCCACGGGGTTCAGGGGCCGCGGCCGAACCGGTCCCCGAGAGCACCCGCCAACGAGGACGCCAGGCGAGGCGGTGGTGGCGATCGTGACCGATCACGTGGAGCGCGGAATCCGGGCCGGAGAGATGCCGAGAGGGGAGGGAGAGGCAGCCCGCGAGGAACGGCGCGACAACCTTTGCCGTTATACGGTCATCGCATCGACGCGAGCCGATTCCCGGCCCACCCTTTCGAGGCCCGCCATGAAGACCGCCCTCTCCGCCTTGTTCGCCGTGTCGATGATGGCCGTGCCCCTGGTCGCCGCCTCTTCGGCTGCCGAGGCTGGGGCCGGCCCCTATCGGGAGCGGCCGGTGCTGCGGGAGGTCGATTCCACCGGCGGCATCGGCGTGGGCGGTCGCGCGCCCTGGAACCAGGCCTGGGAATACGATTCGGGCAGTGACAACGACCGCCGGCCGGAACTGCCCTATTACCAGCAGGGGCGCGGGCAGCAAACCGGTGGTCCGGCGCGCAACCTGCTCCCCGATGACGGGCTCCATATCGTCCCGCGCTGAGCGTCCTGTCTGGAACCGCTCTGCAAGCCACACATGACACAAATGCGTCAGAACCGGTCGTCGGCTATGAATAGTCGACGAAAGGGACTGGCGGAGGCGGACGTCTTCGCGTAGCCAACCGCCCGGGGAAAATGACCCCGAGCGACGGAACGCAGACCATGGCGCAGCAGGCCCAGTCGAGCTTCGATTCTCAGCGTCCTTACGAGCGGATGGCGCTCCAGGACCAGGTCGAGGCCGCAGTCGAGGACGGCACGACCCCGATCAGCCGGCTGCTCCGGCTGATGTTCGCGGTGGATGCGGACGCCACGGCCAACGAAAACCTGCGCCTGCGTCTGCGGGCACGCATCGGCGCTCCGCGCAGCGTCTGATCCCCAGCTCGGTGCCTCTTACAAAACTCCCGCTCCGCCTTCATGGCCGGAGCGATGACCGACCGTGATCGGGAGTTTCGTGAGGCACTTTTAGCGCCGCCGACGAGCGGTGCGGGGCTGCGAGCGCGCCATACAGGCCGAGTAGATCTGACGGCCGATGGCGTAGAGCCCGATCCCACCCGGGTCGGGCGTGACGAACACCTTCGCGCGCGCCTCGTTGCGACAGGCGGCGTCCTGAGGGCTCTTGATCGGGGCCTCGGCATGGGTCGGGGACACGATTCCCAACAATCCCACAACGGCGATTCCCACGATCCAGCCTCGCCGGCGCGCCACCGCATTCCTACCGCACGATCCGGCCGTTCCGCCCATCATTTCCGCCCCCGTCGTTACGGCCAAGTTAGGGCGGATCGACGGAAAGCGCATCGGTATTATCCACCGAAGATCCGGTTTCGGCAGGAATCGACTTCGGCAGGAATCGACGCCTACGGCATGATCCAGAGGCAGGAGGTCTCCCCGGTCACCGCGAGGCATTCGAACGGGGCTCCGCCGATCATGGCGCGGTGCTCGGGAGCGCCGACGCGATCACGGGCTATTCGGCGGCATCCGGGATGACCGAAGAGATCGGCCGATGCCGCGGCAGGATCGGATGGCGTCCGTCCCATCAGGACACGCAGTTGAACCAACGTATCGCAGGCGACGACGTCGCGCGGCGAGGCATCGCCGGCCGAGGCCGCCTTCGTCGCAGCCATGACGAGCAGGATGACGAATCCCCAGCGCTTCTGCGGCATCATGGCGTGACCTCCTCCAGCGTTGCTTTAGCGGCGGGAATATAGGGCGCCCGGGGCATCGGCGGCCGCGACCGATGAGCCGTCCGCCACCTGTGGCGGTTCAGGATCGGCCGTCAGCGCTTGGCTTTGGCGGGAGGCGCCTTCTTGGCCGCGCGCGCGGGATCGACCGGGACGACCGTTCCCGCGATGGTCCAGGAACAGATGCTGGTCCCGGTGACGCCGACGCAATCGTACTCGTTGCCGTTGAGCGCCGCGTGGTCGGTGATGGCATTCACCGTATCGCGGCCGAGGAGGTTGCAGCTCAGGTGATCGGCCTTGGGATCGGCCAGGGTCGCCGCCGCGATCTTCGCGTCGCCCCCCGATTGCCGAAGGAGAAGACGCAGATTGGCGAGCGACGGACAGCCGATCGCGGGCGCCGAGGCCGATGCGGAAACCGGGGGAGCGGGGGGCTTGGCCGGCTGCGCTTCGGCGCGCGGGCATCCTGCCGCGACGGCGAGGATCACGGCTGCCGGCAGGTGGCGACGATACCCGTTTCTCATGCCGCCCGCTTCGCTTTGGCATAGCGCTTCACGGCCCGCTCCCGCCGAAGCCGCGACAGGCGCTCGATCCAGAAGATGCCGTCGAGCTGGTCGATCTCGTGCTGGAGGCAGGCCGCCTCGAACCCCTCCGCCTCGATCTCGTGCCCGGTCCCGTCGAGGTCGTCGTAGCGCAGCCGCACCGTCACCGCCCGCTCCACGACGTCCGTGACGCCGGGCATGGAGACGCTGCCCTCTGTCTGGGGAGCGGTCTCGTCCGACGCGAAGGTGATCTGCGGATTGACGTAGATCGAAGCCGGCGTGCCCGGCTCCAGGCGCAGGGCCACCACCCGGGCGAGCCAGCCCACATGCGGCCCGGCGAGACCGATGGCGGAGACGCGGGAGAGGGCCTCCACCAGCTCCCCAGCATCCCGCCGCAGGGCGTCGTCGAACACGGTGACCGGCTCGGCGGCCAAGCGCAGCCTTGGATCGGGATAGAGGATCAGCGACTGGACCGGCACGGGGCAGGGCACCTCACGGAATGGGCTGGGGCGTGGATACGCGATCGACCGGGCGGTGTCCAAACGCGACGCATGGTGGCGGGAGCGCCCGCCTTCCGCTTCCGCGCTCCATGCCGTAAGGCCGCGGGACACATCTCAGGACACCGATGCGCGCATGATCCGCCTCGAGAAAATCGGCAAGCAGAACGGACGGCAGATCGTCTTCATCGAGGCGTCGGCCGCGCTCCAGAAGGGCGAGAAGGTCGGCCTCGTGGGGCCGAACGGCGCCGGCAAGACCACCCTGTTCCGGATGATCACCGGCGAGGAGGAGCCCGACGAGGGCCAGGTCGCCACCGACCGGGGCATCACCATCGGCTATTTCAGCCAGGATGTCGGCGAGATGGCCGGCTGCTCCGTCGTCTCCGCCGTGATGGACGGGGCCGGCCCGGTGAGCGTGGTCGCCACAGAACTGAAGCAGATCGAGGCCGGCCTCGCCGATCCGGACCGGATGGACGAGATGGATGCCCTCGTCGAGCGCTACGGCGAGGTCCAGGCCCGGTTCGAGGAGCTCGACGGCTACGCCCTCGAGGGCCGGGCCTACGAGGTTCTGGCGGGCCTGAGCTTTTCCCAGGAGATGATGGACGGCGACGTCGGCAAGCTCTCGGGCGGCTGGAAGATGCGTGTGGCTTTGGCCCGCATCCTCCTGATGAACCCGGACGTGATGCTCCTCGACGAGCCCTCCAACCATCTCGATCTCGAAAGCCTGATCTGGCTGGAAGCCTTCCTCAAGAACTACGAGGGCGCCCTGCTGATGACCTCGCACGACCGCGAGTTCATGAACCGCATCGTCTCCAAGGTCATCGAGATCGACGGCGGCACCCTCACCACCTATTCGGGGGATTACGTCTTCTACGAGCAGCAGCGGGCGCTCAACGAGACGCACCAGCAGGCGCAGTTCGAGCGCCAGCAGGCGATGCTCGCCAAGGAGATCAAGTTCATCGAGCGGTTCAAGGCGCGGGCCTCCCACGCCGCGCAGGTGCAGAGCCGGGTGAAGAAGCTCGACAAGATCGAGCGGGTGGAGCCCCCCAAGCGCCGGCAATCGGTGGCGTTCGAGTTTCAGCCGGCGCCGCGCTCCGGCGACGACGTCGTCATCATCAAGAACGTGCACAAGCGCTACGGCAGCCGCACCATCTACGAGGGGCTCGACTTCTCCATCCGCCGCCGGGAGCGCTGGTGCGTGATGGGCATCAACGGCGCCGGCAAGTCGACCCTGCTCAAGCTCGTGACCGGCTCGACCCCGCCCGACGACGGCAGCATCGCGGTGGGGGGAAGCGTCAAGCTCGGCTACTTCGCCCAGCACGCCATGGACCTCCTCGACGGCGAGCTCACCGTATTCCAGGACCTGGAGCGCTCGTTCCCGCAGGCGGGGCAGGGGAGCTTGCGGGCGCTGGCCGGCTGCTTCGGCTTCTCGGGCGACGACGTGGAGAAACGCTGCCGCGTGCTCTCGGGCGGCGAGAAGGCCCGGCTGGTCATGGCCAAGATGCTGTTCGACCCACCGAACTTCCTCGTCCTCGACGAGCCGACCAACCACCTCGACATGGGCACCAAGGAGATGCTCATCACCGCGCTCGCGAACTACGAGGGCACGATGCTGTTCGTGAGCCACGACCGGCACTTCCTCGCCGCCCTGTCGAACCGCGTCCTCGAACTCACCGCCGACGGCATCCATCAATATGGCGGCGGCTACACCGAATACGTCGCGCGCACCGGCCAGGAGGCACCGGGGCTGAGGAGCTGAGCGGCTGGTTTCCCCCTCTCCCCGCGGGCGGGGCGAGGGGATGCACGGCAATGAAAGCGCCTCGAACCCGATCACCCCAGGAGACCGACCATGGATGCCAAGCTTGCCGACATCGTCAGGGCGGCGGCCACGCAGGCTCGGCGCAAGGCCCGCGCGTTCGACGCATCGTCGTCGAAGGACGCACTGCCCTGGGCGGTGATCGAGGCCTTCGATGCCGATGTGCGCGGACATGTGGAACGCGACCGCCGCATCGAAGAGGAGCGTGACCGGGTCCTCATCGCCGCGGTCAATCTCGCCGAGACGCCGCCCGAGGACGGCGAGGAGACGGTCGGGGCCGTGCGGGATGCCCTCATCGATGCGATCGACTACCTCGAACAGGCCGTCCTGCGCTTCGGAAGCGTCAACCGCCAGGGAGCCCGCCTCGGCTACGGCGAGACGGGACAGAGAGTGGCCGACGGACGGTGAGGGTTTCGCCCTCCGGGGGTGAACCCGGTCGGTCGACATGAGAACGGGCCGGGCTCCCGCGAGCCCGACCCGTTTGCAGGTCCGCGCGGTGGAGTCGGGTCAGGCGGCCCGCACCGTGGCGAGGAAGCGGTGCACTTCTCCGGTGAGATGTTCGGATTGCTGGGACAGTTCGCCAGCGGCGCCGAGCACCTGGCTCGCGGCGGCTCCGGTCTCTTCGGCAGCACTGGCCACGCCGGCGATGTTGCTCGTCACCTCGTTGGTACCGGCCGAGGCCTGCGAGACGTTGCGCACGATCTCCTGGGTCGCCGCGCTCTGCTGCTCGACCGCCGCCGCGATGGCAGTCGCCACGGCATTGATGTCGCGGATCCGCGTCGTGATCGAACCGATGGCCGAGACCGCTTGGCCGGTGGCGCCCTGGATGTAGCCGATCTGCTGGGAGATCTCCTCCGTGGCGCGGGCCGTCTGGTTGGCCAGTTCCTTCACCTCGGCGGCGACCACCGCGAAGCCCCGGCCCGCCTCGCCGGCGCGGGCGGCCTCGATGGTGGCGTTGAGGGCCAGCAGGTTGGTCTGGCTGGCGATGGTCGAGATCAGGCTCACCACGTCACCGATCCGGCTGACGGCGCCGCTGAGTTCCTGCACGAGCACCGCCGTGGTGTCGGCCTCGGAGACGGCGGATTGCGCGAGAGTGGCGGAGCTCGAAACCTGCCGACCGATCTCCTGCACCGATGTGCCGAGTTCCTCGGCGGCGGCGGCCACCGTGTTGACGTTGACGGCGGCTTCCTCGGCGGCGGCGGCGACGGTGGTGGATTGCGACGCGGTCTGCGTCGCCGTCACCGTCATGGCCTGCGCCGTGGCCTGAAGCTCGGTGGCCGAAGAGGAAACCATGCCGATGATGCCGCCGACGGCCGTCTCGAAATCCTCGGCCATCTTGCGCATGCCCGCCCGGCGCTGCTCCTCGGCGGAAGCCCGAGCGAGGACCGTGTCCTCTTCGAGCTGACGCGTGCGAATCAGGTTGGTCCGGAACACTTCCACCGCCTGGGCCATCTCGCCGATCTCGTCGCGGCGGCCCATGGAGGGCACGGCGGTCGTCTCGTCACCGCCGGCGATGTGACGCATGGCCTGGGTCATGCGCTCGATCGGGCGGGCCACGCCGAGGAACGAGAAGATCATGGCCGAGACCGCCATCACGAGGCAGACCGTGAGCATGATGGCCGAGATCCGGATCGCTTCGGCCTGCTGGCTGCGCGCCGCCTCTCCGGCGGCGTTGGCGGCCGCCACATTAATCTCCACCAGACGGGTGGCCGCGTCGGCGACCGCCCGATAATTCGCGTGGTTGCCTTCGCGGAAGAAGCTCAGCGCCTGGTCCCTGTCGGTCTCGCGCATGGAACGGAGCTTCCTCCAATCGGCCTTCAGAATCTCCATCCTGGCAGTGAGATCGTCGTAGGCGGCCTTCTCATCCGCTCCGGTGATCAGGGGCTTGTAGTCTTCAACCGATTTGTTGCGCTCCAGCATCAGCTCATTCGCGAGCTTGAGATCGGCCTGTTCGACCGTACTGTTGGGAGCGGTCAGGTAGCGCAGCTGTGTCGTGCGGACACGGAGCACCAGCCGGTTGATCTTGTCGGCCTGAGTCACCGACGGCACGGCATTGTCGACCAGCACGTCGATCTTCGTGCCGATGTCTTGGAGCTTGTATAGGGCCACCAAGCCCTGCGCGGCCGAAATCGAAACGACGATGCTGAACAGACCGATCAGCATGGTCTTGACCGACAAACGCATGACTTATACCCCCCCAAACGATACGGCAATATCAACCGGATAGAGAGTCTTATTTAATATTCCATGACTACTTGCGTGCAATATAATTCGTCTTGAAAGTGATTTATATTTATCTTCCCTGAACGGTCGCGTATTCCAATACACCTAAATAAAAACTCGGATTCCCCTCGATAACTTGAATAATGACAAGCCATGCATTGTCACGCCGAACTCACGAAAACGTTACCGCGAAACTGTTTCAGTATCCATGAGCATCACGACTTGCCACCAATCCCCGTGCAGCAGCGGTAGCGTGAGGCGTGCCTGATCTCCCCCGACCACGCGCACAGAGGTCTCGCGCGGAGGTTCGCGGCGTCAGGGCTCCAGGCGCGCCGGGCGAGATCGTTCAGGCGAGCCAGCCCGTCAGGACGTAGCAGCATGCCGCGATGAGGGCCGCGGCGGGCAGGGTCAGGACCCAGGCGACGACGATGTTGCCGGCGATGCCCCAACGCACCGCCGAGGTCCGGCGGGCCGCGCCCACGCCGACGATGGCGCCGGTGATGGTGTGCGTGGTCGAGACCGGGATACCGAGCCAGGTTGCCAGGAACAGGGTGATGGCGCCCCCCGTCTCGGCGCAGAAGCCCTGCATCGGGTTGAGGCGGGTGATCTTCGAGCCCATCGTATGGACGATGCGCCAGCCGCCGAGAAGGGTCCCGAGCGCCATCGCCGACTGGCAGGCCAGGACCACCCAGAGCGGCACGTGGAAGCTGCTCCCCAGATGCCCCTGCGAGTAGAGCAGCACCGCGACGATCCCCATGGTCTTCTGGGCGTCGTTGCCGCCATGGCCGAGGGAATAGAGCGAGGCCGAGACGAATTGCAGGAGGCGAAAGCTCCGGTCGACCCCGAACGGCGTGGCGCGCCGGCAGGTCCAGGACACGATCAGCACAAGGAGGAGGGCGAGCAGAAATCCGACGAGCGGCGAGAGCACGATGGCGGCGATCGTCTTCGACAGGCCGGACCAGACCACGACGTCGAGCCCCGCCTTGGTGACGCCCGCCCCGACGAGGCCACCGACCAGGGCGTGCGAAGAACTCGACGGGATGCCGAGCACCCAGGTGGTGATGTTCCAGGCGATGGCGCCGACCAGCGCGCTCAGGATGACGCGCGGATCGACGATCCCGGCATCGACGATCCCGGTCCCCAGGGTCTTCGCCACGTGAAGGCCAAAGAACAGAAACGCGATGAAGTTGAAGAACGCCGCCCAGAGCACCGCGTATTGCGGGCGCAGCACCCGGGTCGAGACGATGGTGGCGATGGAATTGGCCGCGTCGTGCAGGCCGTTGAGGAAGTCGAAGAAGAGGGCGACGGCGATGAGGCCGGCCAGCGCCGGCAGCGCGAGGGAGGCGGCGTCCATGCCCGTCACACGTTCTCGATCACGATGCCGCTGATCTCGTTGGCGACGTCCTCGAACCGGTCGACCACATCCTCCAGGTGCCCGTAGATCTCGGCGCCGATGATGTAGGCCATGGTGTCGCCGTCGCCGCCATCCTTGCGATGGGCCCGGTAGAGAGCCTTGAGGCCACGCTCCTGCAACTCGTCCGAGCGGCCCTCGACGCGGGTGATGCGCTCGGTGAGGGTGTTGATGCGTCCCGCATGGGTGCCGATGGCGTTGAGCAGGGGGATCGTCTCGGCCGTGAGACGCGCCGCCTCGAGCACGGTATCGCCCATCTCGCGCATGAGAGGCTCGAAGGAGCGGATCTCGTAGAGGGCGATGGTCTTCACGGTCTTGTTCATCTGGTCGATGGCGTCGTCCATCGACTGGATCAGGTCCTTGATGTCGCCGCGGTCGAACGGGGTGATGAAGCTGCGCCGGACCGCGAGCAGGACCTCAGCGGTGATCGCGTCGGCCTCATGCTCACGGTCGACGATCACCTGGCAGTAGTCCGGCACGCCGTCGCCGCCCTTCAGGACGCCCTGGAGCGCCTCCGCACCCGCGACGAGGGTCTGGGAATGGCGCTCGAACAGGTCAAAGAAGCGATCCTCCCGCGGCATCAAGGCCCGAAACCAGCCCATCATTCGGCGTGCCCCTTCCCGATGTGGCGAGCACTCTCCGCTCGGCACGGCAGGCTATGTCAGCCGTCGTGCCGCCGTGGCCGTGAGAGTTCTGCCGGTCGGTAACGTCTTCGGGACCGCTCCGGTGCCGGTCATTCGCTCCGACGCCGTCAATATTCCCATTCTGCGCCCACCCCCACGGCGGTGCGGCCGTCACTGCCGGCCTCGCCCTGGATCTTGATGCGGCGGGTCACGTCGTAATCCACGGTGGCGGCGGTATCCTGCGGCTTGGCGCCCGCCTTCACGCCGACACTGAGACGGTCGCTGAGGTAGCGCGAGGCCCCCAGGGCCGGCCCGCCGCTGGCGCCGGTGGAGACGTCGAGGCTGTCGAGGCCGAGGCCCTTGCGGGCCTGTTCGAACACGTCCGGGCCGCCGGCACCGCCGGAGAGCTGCGACACCGCCTGGGCGAGCTGCAACGCCTGGAACGGCGACAGCCCCCCGGCCGCCTTCTTGAACAGCAGCCGTGACAGCACCTCGTCCTGCGGCAGGGACGGGTCGGAGGTGAGGACGAAGTCGGGCTGGTTGGCCGGGCCGGTCACGGCGACGCGGGCGGTGACCTCGGCGGCCTTGGTCTCGGCCTGGAAGTCGAGATCGGGGATCGCGAGTTCGCCGTTGAAGGCGAGGCGGCCACGGGTGAAGTCGAGGCGCTGGCCGATGATGCTGAGACGGCCGCGGCGCATGGCGAAATCACCCACCGCCACCGGGTCGCGTGAGGTACCGGTGAGGCGCAGGTCGCCGCCGAGTTCCGCGTCGATGCCGCGCCCGCGCACGAAGATGCGGTTCGGCGCATGGACGGCCACGTCCAGCGTCGCGTCGAAGGGTGGAGGCGCCTTCCTGCGCTTGCCCAGAGCCGCGACCTTCGCCTTGCGGTCGGCTTTCGCATCGACGCGCGCCCGCACGTCCGCGGGCGTATTGACCCGGCGCACGCCGGGCAGGGGCTGCACCGTGGCGGGCAGGCGATCGGGGACGGTCACGTCGACGGAGACGAGGTCGACCCGCCCCGACACTTTCGGCGTCCGCGCCAGAGGACCGCTCAAGGCGAGGTTGAGACTCGCGGTGGCGGTGACGATGGGGCTGGAGACGAGCTCGGCCCGCTCGGCGGTGATCTTGAACGTGCCGGGGAACCCGCCATTCGGGTCCAGGGCCACGCGGCCGCTGGCCTGGAGGCCGCCGCCGTTCCGGGTCTGCGCGGTGAGGCGCTCCACCACGAGGGTATCGCCGCGCCCGGTGACGCGGCCCTCGATCTGCTTGAGGGCGATGCCCTGGAGCGGATCGGTGAAGCTGCCGCCGGAGAGGGTGGCGGCACCCTCGGCACGGGGCGCGTCGAGGGTGCCCGACACGCCCCCGTCGAGGGCGATCCGGCCGGCGACCCGCTGGCCGCCGACGCTGAGCAGGCTGTTGGCCATGGCCGCGTCGAAGGTGCCGCGCAGTTTCAGGGCGATGGGTCCGCCCGCCGAGACGGGCAGGAAGCCGGCAAGCGTCAGTTCGGCCCCGCGACCGGCCGAGACCCGGCCCTCGATCCCGGCGCGGCCGTCGCTCAGGGTGCCGCTCGCCTTGGCGTCGATGGGCGGCAGGCCGGCCTTGCGCGTCTCCGGCGTCACGACCTTCGCCACCGACAGGGCATAGCGCCCTTCCGGCCGTGAGGCCGTGCCGCGGATATCGGCGTCCCCGTCGAGGGTGCCGGTGAGGGCGAGGCTCGGTGAGGCGATACGGGCAAGCGCCAGGGGCAGCGCCCGGATACCGAGCTTCAGGTCGACATTCGATCCGGCCCGTCCGGCGAGGCTGACCCGCCCGGTACCGGCGGCGATGACGAGACCGTCGATGACGGCCGAGCCCTTGTCGAGGGTGATCGTGGCGGGACCGGCCAGGGCCAGGCGGTCCTTGCCGCGTGACGCGGAAAAGCGCGACAGCTCGATCCGCGTGGCCTCGGCCGGAACCAGCCGGGCGGCACCGTCGAGATCGAACCCACGCGCCTTGGCGGTGAGGGTGATGTCGCTGGCATTGGGCGACCCCACGGCCAGGAGGCGCACGGTGTCGATAGACTCGCCGGCGGCGATGACCCGGTCGGCATTGACCCGCCCGTCCACCACGGGATGGGCGAGGAGATCGCGGCCGGTGAGATCGGCGTCGAGCTGCGCGAGGCCGATCTCGCCCGAGCGCAGGGAGGCGCCCTTCGCCTTCACCGACGCGTCCTGGCGTCCTCCCTCGCGCGAGAGGGCGACGGTCGCGTCGAGGCTTCCGGCCAGCGGCGTGAGGGCGAGCGGCGACAGGTCGTCGAGATTGGCGGCCGAGAGCGTGACGCTGCCCTGAGTCAGGAGGGTCGCCGCATCGACGGCCGCCTTGCCGGCGAGGGTGGCCGAGCCGAGATTCACCGCGAGCCGGTCGAGGGACCAATCCGCACCCGTGCGGGCGAGATGCACGTCCCCGCGCAGGGTCTTGCCGCCGATCTCGCCGCCCAGCGCCATCGTTCCGTCGAGCGCCCCGGTGAGGTCTTTGAGCGTCGCGGCCACGCGCACGTCCCGGATCGGGCGGCCGAGCGCCCGTCCGTCCGCGGCGGTGAGGGTGGCGGTGAGGTCCGGCTTCTCCAGGGTTCCGGAGAGCCGCCCGTCGAGGAGGGCGCGGCCGGCAAGGCGCGGATCGACGGCCGAGAGGGTCTTCACGTCCACCAGGAGCTTGGCGTCGGCGAGGCGTGCCGTGGCCTTGCCCTCCAGCCGGGCCACCATTTCGGCGCCGTCGAGCTTCACGCCGTCGAAACTGTAGCCGTCGAAGACCTGCGAGAGCCTGCCCGAGAAATGCGGCTCGCGGCCCAGGAGCCGGTCGAGGGCCGGCAGGCCGAGGACGAGTCCCTTTGTCGTCGCGTCCACATCGGCGGTCACTGCCTTGCGGGCGGGGTCCCCGCTCAAATTCCCCTTCACGGCGACGCTGCCGGCCAAGGTCCGGTCGGCGACATCGGAGAAGGCGGAGAGGTCGGCGAGGCCCGCCTTCAGCGTGCCGGTGAGCGTGTTCTGGCCGACGCGGCCGGCATAGGAGAGCGTGGCGGTGGGCGCGTCGAGATCGAACGCCGCCACATCGACCACGCCGTCGGGCTGGAGGGTGCCCCGGAAGGTGAAGGCACCGCGCGATCCGACCGCCCGGCGCAGGGCCGGGTCGGCGAGCTTCAACCCCTCCACATTGGCATCCGCACGGAGCGCGAAGCGGGTGGCGCTGGGATCGCCGCCCGTGGGTTCCATGGCGAGGCTGGCGGCGATCCGTTCGAGGACGTTGCCGTCCGCGCGCAGGCCCGCCGCCTTGAGGTCGCCATTCACCCGTGGCCGCGCGATCGGCCCCTTCACGGTCCCGTCGAAGACGAGGGTGTCGAGCTCGGCATTGGCCGCCTTGGTGACGCTGCCCTCGGTGGGGACGGCGCGGGCGGAGATGGTGAAGTCGGCGACCCGCTCCGGCGTGAGGCCGCCCGACGCGTCGAGGCGGGCGGTGCGGGAAGCGAGGGCGAGGCGGTCGATGCCGAACGCGCCGTTATCGGCAAAGCGCAGGGCGCCGTCGAGCTTGGTGGTGCCGGAGAAGATCGCCGCCGCCGGACCGGGCAGGAGCCCCTCGATCCGCGAGGAGAGGTCGAGGGTGAGGGAGCGGTCGGCGCCGGCGCGGGCGATGCGGGCCGTGCCCTTGGCGCCGAGATCGGGGCCGGCATCGAAATCGAGCCGGGCGTTCCAGGCATCGAGGGTGCCGCGTCCGTCGAGATCGAGGTTGATCGGCGGCTCGCCGGGGAGATTGGCGAATTTGGAGAGGAGGCCACCGGCGGCCTCCACCAGGGTGGTCTTCACCTCGAGCTTCTCGCCCTTGGGCACGAAGAGCAGGCGGGCGACGAACTGCCCGGTGGCGTCGAGGCGGCGCACGGACAGGTCGAGGTCGAGCCCTTCGGACGGGGCGCCGAGCTTGGCCTTCCCCTCGGCGGACAGGCGCGCCGGCTGACCGGCGACGGTCTCGCCAAGGACGAGTTCGGCGAGCTTGAAGGCGGTGATCTCCACCTTCACGGGCAATTCGGGCAGCAGCGAGCCATCGGGTTCCGGCGTCGCCGAGACCGGGGCGGGGAGGGGACGGCGCAGCACTTCGAGGCGGCCGATCTCCAGGCTGTCCACCTGCAGGCGACCCGAGAGGAGGGCGAGGCGGCTCCAGACCAGGCGCGCCTTGTCGAGCTTCAGCCAGGCGCCGTTGCGATCGCTGATCACCACGTCACGGATCGTGGCGTTGGAGGACAGCGCCCCGTCCACGGCACCGATGGACACCTGGGAGCCCGGCGTGGACAAAGCCTTCGACAGGAGCCCGCCGAGCACGGTCTTCTCGCCGTCGTCGGCACGGGTGTGGGTGGCGGGAACGGCGATGCAGACGGTCAGGCCGATGACGGCCACGATGACGCGCGTTCTCCCTCCCCCCTTTGCGGGGGAGGGTGGCCCGCGAAGCGGGTCGGGAAAGGGGAGCGCCGCATTCGGAGAGGTCGTCCCCTCTCCCGCCTGCTCCGCAGGCACCCTCCCCCGCAGAGGGGGGAGGGTCGATGCGCACCGACCGGAAACCCGTCCGAAAAATTCCATCAGAACGACTGCCCCAGGCTGATGTACAGGGCCACGGGACGCTCGCGGTTCCCCTTGATGCGGTCGAGGGGGAACGCCACGTCGACGCGGATCGGGCCGATGCCGGTATAGTAGCGGAGGCCGAGGCCCGCGGCGTAGCGGATGCGCTCCTCGAAATCCGGCAGGCTGCCCTCGAAGGCGGTGCCGGCGTCGAAGAACGGCACGATCCCGATCGTGTCGGTGATCTTGACCCGCGCCTCCACCGACGCTTCGAGGAGGCTGCGCCCGCCCACCGGCAGGTTGAACGGCCCGCGCGGGCCCAGCGTGCGGTAGGGGAAGCCGCGCACCGAGCCACCGCCGCCGGCGAAGAAGCGGATATTGGCCGGGATGTCCTCGAGGCTCGCGCCCGAGATCGAACCGAAGCCGATGCGGCCGGCGAGGATGTAGCGGGCCTCGTCGTCGATGGCGTAGTAGGTCGAGCCCTGCGCCTTGGCGACGAAGATTGACGGGTCCGAGCCGAGGAACCCGGCATAGGGGGTCACCGAGGCGGTGGCCCGGAACCCCTGCGTCGGGTCGAGCAGGTTGTCGGTGGAATCGTAGGCCACCGACAGCGGCACGCCGACGAGGCGGTAATCGACCTTGCCGAGCGCGTCCTGCGAGCGGCCGGCCTGACCGTCGATGCCGATCTGCGCGTAGAACGTGTCGGAGAACCGGTGCCGGATGCCGATCGTGCCGCCGGCCGCGTCCGAGACGTAGGATTGCTGGGCCTCGCGGCCCGCGAAGACATTGGCCACGAGATCGTTGCGCGTGCCCCACAGGGCCGGCTTGACGAAGGTCGCCGAGACCCGGCCGCCCAAGCCGTTCGAATCGATCCCGGCGGCCTTGCGCTGCGCAGCGTAGAGGTCGTTGCCGAGATAGTAGATGTCGGCGTCGAGCCGCAGGGTCTCGCCGCCGCCGAACAGGTTGCGGTTGGCGTAATAGGCACGGATGCCCGGGCCATCGACCGTGGAGAAGCGGGCCGCGACCCCGATCAGGTTGCGGTCGCGCTCGGTCACGTCGACGAAGATCGGCAGGTTGCCCTGCGCGTCGAGCGCCTCGCCCTCGCGCACCCGGACCGAGCCCAAGGCCTCGACCTTGGCGACGGACCGGCGGATGTCGGCCACGGCCTTGGGCGAATAGGGGTCGCCCGGCTCGCTGTAGATGAAGGAGCGCACCACCGCCGGGTCGATGCCGGTGGTGCCGCGCACGGCGACCTCGCCCAGCCCCGCTATGGGGCCGGGATCGATGGTGAAGCGCACGTCCATGACATGGGCGGCGTCATCCACCACCGGATCGCGCGAGACCGCCTTGGCGAAGGGATGGCCCAGGGCGCGGAAGCGATCGACGATCTTCGCCTCGCGGGCGAGCACGGTGGCCGAGCGGGCGGGGACGTCGTCGCCCACCCGGACGAAACGCTCGGGCAGCACCTCGGACGGGAAATCGTTGCCGCGCGGATCGGAGGCCGCCACCGTGCGGAGCTTGTAGAGCGGACCGGCATCGACGACGATCTTCACGGGCACCAAGGCCCGGTTCCGGCCGCCCTCGGCGGCCCGCGCCGCAGCCGCCACCGAGGCCTCGCCGAACAATTCGACCTCGTCGATGCGGATGGCGACCTTGCCCTGGTAGTAACCGTAGCCGGAGAGCACGTCGGACAGGCGGCGAAGGTCCGCCTCCGCCCGCCGCACGATGCCCTCGCCATCGGGCGGCGCGTCCTGGCGCAGGCGATAGAGCGTGGAGGTGTCCTGCAGGGCCTGTAGAACGTCGTCGTCCTCGAGCCCCTGGAATTTCACCGAATAGGGCAGCGTCTCGCGGCTCGGCGCCGGCGGCTCCTCCTCGGAGCCGAACAGGCCGAACAGGTCGAAGGCGACGGCCGGGGAGGAGGCGAGGGCGGCCATCGACACGCCGCCGAGGACGGCCATGGCCACGCCCGCGCAACCGTGTCTCAAACCCCTGCCTTTGGAATTCTGCATGCCCGACATCACGAAGCGCGACCCGCCCTCGTGATCCGCCACGGCGCAACCCCGACGGTTCGTCCGCCCACCTTCGATTCCGTCATCCCGCCTCCGCTTCGATGCCGGTCAACCTTCCGTGACGACCCCTCACCGGGTCGTTAAGGTCGTTCCTCGCCCCATGTCGCAGAGTGGCAAGCCTAGCCGTCGCCCCCGGCGAGGGCAACCACAGGCAGTGCCGCAGCCGGGCCCCGTCATGTCCGCGCCGCAGAACCCGTCCGTCATTCAGTCGGCTCGCTTTCGCGATGGAAATCGCAGGCCATGTCGGGAACCCGGAACGGCCGGGAGCCTTGTCTGAGAATCGCAGGCACCCTAACTTTCACCTATCGGACCTTGTCTTCAACGATCCCCTGCCGGTTCATTCCGGGTCGCACGCCCAGCAGTCGCTGCAGAACTGCCGCGGGCCGTCGCTTCGATCCCATCGCATCTCCGAGACCCTGCGCCCTGTCGGCCGCGCGTAGCGTAACCGCGGCCCGAGAGGCCCCTCCACACTTTATTCGAGACGAGGGCGCGACCCCTGCAATCGCGTTCCTCCCGACGGCGAGAAGGACATATCCATGAGCACGGGCACCGTGAAATGGTTCAACGAGACCAAGGGCTACGGCTTCATTCAACCGGATGACGGCGGCAAGGACGTGTTCGTCCATATCTCGGCCGTGGAACGCGCCGGCATGCGCAACCTCATCGAGGGGCAGAAGCTGTCCTACGAGATCGAGAACGACCGCCGCACCGGCAAGCAATCCGCCGGCAACCTCCAGGCCGCCTGAGGTCTGGACGAACGAGGGCCCTCCCGGTGAGGCCTTTGTTCAACACATGCATAAGAAGCCGCCCTGCCATGGGCGGCTTCAGTTGATTCCGGCCGAATCGTGAGTCATTGGGCTATCCGATTCGATTCCGTCCTTCGATGATTCACAGCAAGGCTCAGCGCCGCGCGCTTCCGCTCGCGGAACGGGCCGAGACGCACCACCCGAGAAAGGTCAGATGAGCGCCTTCGACTACAGGAATTTCGACGACCGCCGTAAGAACTCCGCCAGCGCCAAGCAGATGCTGCTGGAAAAATTCAAGGCCCGTCCCCCGGCGGATGACCCGGAAATGATTGCCAAGGCCCAGGCCCGCGCCGCAATCGCCCGTGCCCGGGACGAGAGGGCTCGCGAACGCGAAGCCGCCCGCATCGCCGCCGAAAAGAAGGCTGCCGAGGAGAAGCGCGCTCGCGAAGAGGCGGAGCTCGCCGCCCAGATCGCCCGCGAAGAGGAAGAGACTCGTCTCGCAGCCGAGCGCAAGGCGATCGACCTGGCCGAGAAGAAGGCCCAGCGCGATGCGCGCTATGCCGCTCGCAAGGCCAAGGCCCGTCGCTGAAGGCCTGGATAGGCCATCCCTCGTAAGGGAGGCCTCGTCGTCTCGATGACCGCCAAGGGCTCGGATGGTGGTACCGGATCTCGTATCCGGTGCTTCTATCCGGGCCCTTTCGCGTCGTCGCCGAGGCTCACGCCGAAGTCGAGCGAGAGCGCCTGTGTCAGGCCTCGTTCTCGGCTTCGCCCTCGTCCTTCTCGGACGTCGTCTCGACTTCGCCCTTGGGCTCCGTATCCGCCTCGGGGCGGGGCCCGGCCTTGAACGAACGACGCGGAGCGTTGCCGCGCTTCATCTGCGCGGGCTTCTCGATGGCGCCGAGACGCTCGGAGAGCTGCTTGGCCCGCTCGTTGAAATCGTTGGTGGTACGCGACTGAGACGCACCACTCTTGAACGCATTCGCCACTTGGGCCTCATGGAGTTGCCCAGGGCACGGGTTCGTGCGGGGTTGGCCGTGTTCTAGCACGGTTTGCCGCCGAGCGGGCAGTTAACTGTCCGACACGGCGAGCGACGGTCCGGCGCCGGACCGTTCCGGTCCCCTGACGGGACCGGGACCGGCTTCAGAACCGGGCCGTCAGGAACAGCCGGACGTTGCGGCCGGGCAGCAGGATTTCATCCTTCTTGAACGAGGCCGAGTTGCGGATGTCGTCATCCAGGAGGTTGCGACCCTGGAGCCCCACCGTCACCTCGCTGGCACCGTAGATCACCGGATCGAGAGACTGCGTATACGCCAGCTCGGCGCGCAGATCGTTCCAACCCCGCGTCAGTGTCTCGAACGGCGCGATCTCGGTATGGTCGAAGGCGTGGAGCAGGTTCACGCGGCCGAACCAGCCATTCGCCCGCAGAAAAGCACCGCCACCCAGGCGATGGGGGGGGATGCGCGGAACGTAGGAACCGTCGTCGAACTGCGCCCGCACGAAATCGTACTGCGCCTCGATCCCGGCCCAGCCGTCGCCGACGGGAAGGATGTCGAGCTGCGCGCCGATCTCGGCGCCGTAGAAGGTCGAGTTGGCCTGTGAGTAGACGATCTGGCGCAACTCGTCGCCGCTGCCGCAGGAGGCGAAATCGTCGTCGCAGCGGTTGCCGGTATCCCGGCGGTAGATGAAGCCGGTATAGCGCGTGACGTATCCGGTGGCGTCGAGGCGCAGGGGACCTTCGGCCCGGCGCAGGCTGAGCTCCACCGTGCGGGCGCGCTCCAGCTTCAGGGTCGGGTCACCGATCTCGAAGGTCGCGGTGGCATCGTGCGGCCCCTGCGAGAACAGCTCGTAGCTGGTGGGCGCGCGCTCGACATAGGAGCCGTTGACGCTCGCCACGAACCCGTAGGGCAGGTCCTGCAGCGCGCCGAAGCTGAGGCTCTTGGGGGCGAAGCGGCGCGTCAGCGCGGAGCTCGACGGATCCGTGCCATTGGGCAGGTAGTCGGCGGGGAACAGCGTGGCGGTGCTGTTGAGCCGGTCGTTCCCGATGCGGCCCGCCGCCTGGAAGCGCAGGCCGCCCCCGACCGCCAGTTCCTCGAACAGGTAGGTGGCGAGGGAACGCGATTCCGTGGCCGGCAGGAAACTCTCGAGCTGCGAATTGAGGACGCGCCGGCCGGTCTGCAGACCGACCGCGCCGGTGAGGGTGCCGAGCGCGGTGACGACCGGCACGTGTTGCGCCTCGAACCGGGCCTCGACCTCGCGGTTCTTGAAGATCGCCTGCACGCCCTCGAGGCCGTTCGCCCCCCCGGAACCCTCATGCGCGATACCGATCTCCTCATGGCGGTAGACCGACCCGCCGGCCCAGAACCGGAGAACCTCGAACGGCCCCTGAAGCGGCCGATACTCGCCACGGGCGAGCACGCGATCCTGGTTCGGGGTCAGCCGTGTTCGGGCCTCCTCTGCGTCGCCTCCGGGAATCTGGTACATCGCCTCGTAGTGGCTGAACGACACGCCGACGAAGCCGCGATCGCCGATGGCCGAGATCCCGATGGAGCCGCCCTGCGTCTCGGTGGCCGAGTTGCGCTGGATGCCGCCGGGAATGGCGTAGGAATCGGTGGCCGTCTTGAAGCCGTCGGCATGGACCGCGATGCCGTTGGCCCCGGCATCGACGCTCGCCGCGCCGAGCCTTCCGTTATCGACGCTGGAATAGCCGGTGGTGACCTGGCCGGAGACGCCCCGGGCCGGGATGAAGGTGGGAACCTGGTTGTTCTCGGACGAGACCACGCCGCCGATGGCGCCCGAGCCGTAGCGCAGGGTCGCGGGGCCGCGGATCACCTCGATCCGGTCTGCGGTGAGCGGGTTGACCGGCACCGCATGGTCCTCGCCGAGATCGGACACGCCGCCATTGACGATGCCGTTCTCCTGGATCCGCACCCGCGCGTTGTCGAGGCCGCGAATGATCGGCCGCGAAGCCGCTCCGGGCGCATAGGTCGAGGACGAGATGCCGGGGCGGTCGGAGAGGGCGTCACCGAGGGTGCGGGGCTGGTTGCGCTGAATCTCGGAGCGGGTGACCACCGTGACGGGCGAGAGGCTGTCGCCGCCGACCGGCAGCACACCGGTGGGAAAGCCCCCTGCGGCGGAAGGGCCGGGGGCGGGGAGGATCGGGCTCGCGGAGGTCACGCTCAGTTCCGAGAGCGTCGCCTCGGCCTGCTGGGCCGCGGCGGGGGCGATCATCGCGCCGGATGTGAGGCCCGCACCGGACAGCATCGTCCCGGCCAGCCAGATCCTCGATCGTCTCATCCGCATCACGCCCCGAAATCACTATGTTATAATGTTTCATTGCTGAGTGCGTTTCATGCGGCAAGGGGAGATATGGTCCGCGTCGCGGTTGAAACCCGACTGTGGCCGATGCGCATCATCGCCGAAACGGTCGGCGGCGAGCGATGATTGTGGATGCGACGAAGGCGGCGCTTGCGCGCGGCCTCGCGCGGGCAAAGATCCCCGTCGTGATCTCCCTGTCCCTCCTCGGCGCGATCTTTCGCGTGTTCGGCCTCCTCCTGCTCGGTCTGTTTCTTCTGCCGCTCGGCAGCCATGCCCTGTGGTGGATGGCGCGGGGCGGTGGTGCGGCGGACTGGGCGGTGGCCGACTGGTCGAGCGCCGGGCTGTTGCGCCCGCCCAAAGCGTCGGACCCGGCACTCGTCCGGGTCTATGCGGCGCGGGTCGGGCGCTGGCGGGGGATCTTCGCCCATCACAGCTGGATCGTGGTGAAGCCGGACGGCGCCGCCCGCTACACCCGCTACGACGTGGTCGGCTGGGGGATGCCGGTCCGCACGGACGGCTGGGCCGCGGACGGACGCTGGTTCGGCAACGATCCGCAGACCGTCCTCGCCCTCGACGGGGACGATGCGGCCCGCGCCATCCCGTCGATCCGCGCGGCGGTGGCCGATTATCCCTACCGGGCGCTCGGCACCTATCAGGCCTGGCCCGGGCCGAACTCCAATAGCTTCACCGCCCATGTGCTGGCCCGCCTTCCGGAGGCGCAGGCGATCCTGCCGCCGACGGCCATGGGGAAGGACTGGGCGCCGCCGGGCCGCATCGTCGAGCGGACGCCGAGCGGCACCGGCATTCGGCTGACCCTGGGCGGCTATGCCGGGCTCACCGTCGGCTGGGTCGAGGGCATCGAGTTGAACCTCCTCGGCCTCGTCGCGGGGCTCGACCTGCGCCGCCCCGCGATCAAACTCCCCGGCTGGGGCAGGATCGGAACGGCATGACGACACCCCTCCTCATCCGCCCGGCGGAACCCGGCTACGCCGATGCGATCTGGTCCATCCTGGAGCCGGTGATCCGGGCCGGCGAGACCTATGCGCTGCCCCGCGACGGCTCGCGCGAGGCCATGCTGGCCTACTGGTTCGCCCCGGCAAACCAGGTCTTCGTCGCCCTGGACGGGGGCAGGGTGCTCGGCACCTACATGCTGAAGGCGAACCAGCAGGGCGGCGGAGCCCATGTGGCCAATGCCGGGTTCATGACCCATGCCGATGCGGTGGGTCGCGGCATCGCCCGCGCCATGGGACGGCACGCGATCGAGGGTGCCACCCGCCAGGGCTTCCTCGCCATGCAGTTCAATTTCGTCGTCGCCAGCAACACCCGCGCGGTAGCCCTGTGGGAAAGCCTCGGCTTCTCGCGGATCGCCCGCTTGCCCGAGGCGTTCCGGCATCCGAGCCTCGGGCTGGTCGATGCCCTGGTGATGCACAGGAAGCTCGGGGCCGACGACGCGTCGTGAAGCGCCCGCGCGACCTTTGCGCTCGCGACGGAACCTCGGCACGCGGGAAACCTTGTCGGGTGATTCCCTCAGCGAGCCCCATGCCCGATCCCTCCCCGCCGCCGAACGGCTCGCCCCTGCGCGTCACCGTCGATCTCAACCGATGCGAGGCCTACGCCCAGTGCTGCTACGCGGCGCCGGAGCATTTCGTGCTGCATGGGCGCGAAGCTTTGTTCTACGACCCCGCGCCCTCCGCGTCCGACCGTCTCGCCATCGAGCGGGCGCGGGTATCCTGTCCGGTCCAGGCGATCCGCGTCGAGGACCCGGAGCGGCAAGGCCGATGACGAGCAGGAATGCCGAAGGACATGCGGTGGTGGTCGGCGCCTCCCTCGCGGGCCTGCGCGGCGCCGAGGCCCTGCGC
>NZ_VRVC01000068.1:0-27386 GCF_008040005.1 Methylobacterium sp. WL19 | reverse complement strand
CCCCTGCGACGGATGCCGCCGCGGCCCCAAGGCCCAGGGCGGCCAGGCCCAAGCGGGTCGTGGCGCCGACGCAGCCGATCCAGGTCTACGATGCGCGGATCGAGGCGGGGGATCTGCGGATCTCCGGCAGCGTGCGCAAGGCCGGCACCGTCGTCATCCTCGACGAGGACATCTCGGTGATGGCCGATTCGCGCGGCCGATTCCTGTTCCGTCTGCCCTATCGGCCCGCCACCTGCGTCGCGGCGCTGAAGGCCGGCGAGGACGAGAGGGAGGCCGTGGTGGCCAATTGCGCGCCGGCCGGCGAACCCGGCCCCAAGGGCGATGCCGGCCCGCAGGGAGAGCCCGGTCTCCAGGGCATGGCAGGGCTTGCCGGTGCGCCGGGTGTGGCGGGGCCCGCAGGCGAGGCCGGGCCGAAAGGGGAGGCGGGACCGAAGGGCGACGTGGGACTCAAGGGGGAGACAGGCCCGCAGGGGCCGGTCGGCCCCAAAGGCGACGTTGGTCCCAAGGGGGAAACGGGTCCCAGGGGGCCTGCCGGTCCTCAGGGCGAACCGGGAGCGGCGGGCCTCACCGCCAGCGCCGCCAACTCCACCCTGCGTCCCGTCCGCAACGAGAATTGCTCGTCCGGTGGCTGCGAGTTGAGCTGTGACAGCGGCGAGGCCTTCGTCTCGGCCTATTGCCTGTCCTCAGGAAGTCCGTCCTTCGCCAATGGCGGCGCCAGCGCGTCCTGTCCGTCCGACGCCAAGGGCATGGTCGGCTTCTGCTCGCGTCTATAGGTCCGGGCCGGCCTCATCGAGCCAGTCCATCATCCCGGCGGCCGCCGCACGGGCGCTGGAAAAGGCGCCCTGCAACAGGTAGCCGCCGGTGGGGGCTTCCCAATCCAGCATCTCGCCGGCGACGAACGCGCCGGGCCGCGCCTTCAGCATGAAGCGGGAATCGATGGCCTCGAAGGCGACGCCCCCCGCCGTGGAGATCGCCCGCTCGATCGGACGGGGAGCGAGCAGGCGCAAGTGAGCCGCCTTGATCAAGGCGGCGAGTTCGCCCGCCGAGGATGGAAGGGCGCGGCCGGCCGCCTCGCGCAGCAAACTCGCCGCCACGGGATCGAGCCCCGCATCCTTGCGCAGGCGCGTGGCGAGCGACGCCCCCGGCTTGTACGTCGCGAGGCGTCGCATCAGCGAATCCTCGGTCAGGTCCGGCCGCAGATCGAGGACGAGACGGGCCTCACCCTCGGCTTCGATCTCATCGCGGATGAGGCGCGACAGGGCATAGACCGCCCCGCCCTCGATCCCGTCCGCGGTGACCATGGCTTCGCCGCGCACGGTCTCGTCGCCGAGACTGAGCGCGACACGCTTCAGGGGCGTCCCGGCGAAGCGTTCGCGGAACACGTCCGACCACGGCACGCTGAAGCCGACATTGGCGGGTTTGAGGGGCGAAACCTTTATCCCGGCCCCGGTGAGAAGCGGGACCCAGGTCCCGTCCGAGCCGAGCCGTGGCCAACTCGCGCCGCCAAGGGCCATCAGGGTCGCCTGGGGGGCCACCGTGAGGCGCCCGTCCTGGGTCTCGAAAGCCAGGCTTCCATCCGCCTCCCAACCGAGGAAGCGATGACGGGTGAGGATGCGGACGCCGATAGTGTCGAGCCGCCCCAGCCAGGCCCGCAGGAGCGGGGAGGCCTTGAAGCTCTTCGGAAAGACCCGCCCGCTGGAGCCGATGAAGGTCGGCTGGCCGAGCCCCTCGCACCAGTCCCGTAGAGCCTGCGGGGAGAAGGCGTCGATCGCTCCGGCGAGGGGCGGCTGGGCCGGGTGGTAGCGCTGGTGGAACGATGCCAGCGGCTCGCTATGGGTGAGGTTGAGGCCGCCCCGCCCGGCGATGAGGAACTTGCGCCCCACCGAGGGCATCCGCTCGTAGAGCGTGACGCGATGGCCGGCTCCCGCCAGCATTTCGGCGGCAGCGAGCCCCGCCGGGCCGCCGCCGATCACCGCGATGTCTCGTGACGTCGATCCTGTCATGGACGTTGGGAGGCCGTGGCGGAGCCCGGCTGTCAAGGGCGGAGGTCGGTTTGTTGGCTCAGCCTGCCTCGGCGGCGACCAGGGCGAAGGTGAGGACGTCCACCGAAGCCGCTCCTCCCCGCAAGAGCACCCGCGAGGCGGCATTGGCGGTGGAGCCGGTGGTGGTGACATCGTCGATGAGCAGGATTCTTCGCCCCTGGAGCCTGGGCTTCGCCGATGCGGGGACCCGGAACGCGCCCTGGAGATTCGTCGCCCGCGCCGCACGGCTGAGCCCGACCTGCGAGCGCGTCGCCTTCACCCGGGCGAGAAGCGAGGTCTCACAGGGCAGGGAAGCGATGCGGCCGATGCCACGGCCGAGGAGGGCGGCCTGATTGAAACGACGGCGCCACAGCCGGGTCCAGTGCAGCGGCACGGGAATGAGGCAATCGGCCTCCCGCAGCAGTTCGGCACCTGCCGATGCCATCATCCGCGCCATGGGGGCGGCGAGGTCGAGCCGGTCCTCGTATTTCAGGCGGTGGACGAGATCACGCGCCACATCGTCGTAGAGCGCGACGGCTCTCGCCCGTCCGAAGACGGGAGGATCGGCGATGGCGCGCGGGGACAACAGGGGGCCGATCCCCAGATCGACGGGAAACGGCGTGCCGAGGCGCTGGCAATAGGGCTGCTCGATGAGGCGCAGGCTCGACCAGCAGCGGGGGCACAGAGCATGCGGATCCGCGGTGGCGGCGCCGCAGCCGGCGCAGGTCGGCGGGTAGATCAGGCCGAGGGCGCCCGCCGAGATCGAACGGACGCCTCGCCGAAGAAGCTGGGCGGCGGACACCATGCCCCTTGATTAGACCCGGTTCGCCGCTTCGCGAAGAGCTTGCACAGGGAAGACCTGGCGCAGGCAAAACCTCTTTCGCAGGATTGTCCCGGCGAAACGACGTCCGGAAAGCGGCGCCTTACTGCGCGGCGGGCTGCTGGCCCTGGTTCTGCTGCTTGTCCTTCTTGTTGGCCCTGTGGTGGCCGATGGCGCATCCGGCCGCAGCTCCCATCTTGCCGTGTCCGGCCATATGGCCGGCGATCCCGCCCACGAGGGCGCCCTTGATGCAGCCCTTGGCCTCGGCGGCCCCACTCAGCGAGAAGGCAGCGAGGGTGGACAAGGCGATTCCCGTCAGAAGTCGAATCATGGGTCCGGTCTCCGGTTTCCGTTATGATGCTCCAACATTCCGCCGTTCACGCCCGTTCCCCGCTGGCAGGATCACGTTTCCGCGCCAGCTATCAGGTCGAGATGACGATTCCTCCGCCCCTCTTCGACACGGGTCTCGCACGCCGGCGGCTCGCTCGAGCCACGCGCGTGGGCTATGCGGATTTCCTGCTTTCACGCCTCGCCGACGATCTCGACGACAGGCTCTCCGCGGTCCTGCGGGCGTTTCCGGAGGCCCTCGACCTCGGGACGCCGAGTGCCGCCCCCGCCCGAGGCCTCCTGCGCTCCGGCCGCGTCGACGCTGTCACCCGCGTGGCCCCTCTGGCCGAGGCCGGCGATGGTCTCGGCCTTGCCGTCGGCGATCCGGAGGCACTGCCGCTGGCGGCCTCGCGCTTCGACCTCGCCGTGTCGCTGCTGGCCCTGCAGCACGTCAACGACCTGCCGGGGGCGCTCGCGCAGTTGCGCCGGGTGCTCAAACCCGACGGGCTGTTCATCGGCTGTCTCCTGGGTGGCCGCACCCTTACCGAACTGCGCCAGGCCTTCGGACAGGCCGAGGTCGAGATCGAGGGGGGGATCAGCCCGCGCGTGGCGCCCTTCGCCGAGGTGCGCGAGATGGGCAGCCTGCTCCAGCGCGCCGGCTTCGCCCTGCCGGTGACGGATGTCGACACGATCACCGTGCGCTACGCCGATCCCTTCGCCCTGATGCGCGACCTGCGCGCCATGGGCCTCACCAACGTGCTGACCGAGCGCCGCCGCACGCCCCTGCGCCGCGATACCCTCATGCGGATGGCCGCGATCTATGCCGAGCGGTTCGCCGATCCCGACGGGCGTCTGAGGGCGACGTTCGAGATCCTGTGGCTCTCCGGCTGGGCGCCGCACGAGAGCCAGCAGAAGCCGCTCAAGCCCGGCAGCGCCAAGTCCCGTCTCGCCGACGCCCTCGGCGTTCCCGAGATCACGCCCGGCAAGATCACGCCCGGCAAGATCACGCCCGGCATGACCAGCGATCCCTGAGGAGACGACCATGAGAGAGCCAGGCCCGGACCACCCCATCACCATCGAGACGAGCCCCCGGCGCGTCCGCGTCATCCTCGCCGGCACCGTGATCGCGGAATCCGGTGCCGCCCTCGTTCTCCGCGAGGCGGCTTACGGGCCGGTCTATTACCTGCCCCGCGCCGATGCCCGCTGGGAGCATTTCACCCCCTCGGCACGCAGGAGCCACTGCCCCTACAAGGGCGAGGCCAGCTACTACACGCTGACGGTCGGCAATACGGTTCGGGCCGACGCGGTCTGGAGCTACGAGGCTCCGTTTCCCGCCGTCGCCGAGATCCGGGATCATCTCGCCTTCTATCCGGACAGGGTGGACGCCATAGAGGTAAGCTGAGCTCCGTCACACGCAAAATCAGCCCTTCACCTTCTCCCAGAAGGCCGATTTCCGTCCGTGCACCTTGCGCAGGGCGTCCCGATAGGCGGCGTGGTCAGGCGTCAGGTCGCCCGGTTCGAGCCGCTGCGCCAGGGCGTCGAGGGTCAGGAGGTGGCGGGCGCCGTAACCGTAGGCGCTGGACCGGCCCTTGCTCAGCATGTCGTCGATCATGCAGCGGTAGAGAAGGCTCGCCGCCTTCGGGCTCGCCTCTTCCAGAGCCTCCGCGGCGGGAGCGAGGATCTCATAGCGGTTGCCGTCCCATGTCGCCGCCTTGTCGATGACGAGGCGCGCGGCGCGATCGAGCTTGGGCCAGTGCACGAGGAAATGCAGGGCGCGGTAGGGGTCGGCGTGAGAGGCCGCATGGTCGAAGGCGCGCTCCAGCGCCTCTTCGTCCTCGAAGTCGGGAAGCTTGGCGACGTAGTCGCGCAGCATCTCGCGGTCGAGACGGGCTTCGAAACACGCCCAGCGCTTTGCCTGCGCCTCCTCTTTGTGGCCGAGAGCGTCGAGGATGCGGATTTCGAGGGAAGCCCGCTCACGCTGAGGCGCGTCCGGGTCGAAGCTTCCCGTCAGCATCTGCTCGCGGGTGACGACGACGATTCCGCGCTTCTGTGGGCGTCCGATCCAGTCGAGCGCCTCGGCGGCGCGGTTTGCCGACAGCAGACGCTCGGCCACGGCCAAGATGTCCGGATGGGCGGGGGAGATCGCCTGTTCCAGGGCGATGAAAGCCTCGACGTCGCCGCGCCGGTCGGCCAGGGCCTGGCGCATCCGCAGAAGACGCATGCGCTGCATCTTCCGGTCCCAGCCCTGCGTGCTGAAGGCGGCCGATCGAACCGCCGGTTTGCCCGATGCCTTCGGTTCCGGCGGCGTCGCCGCGGCGAGGGCCGCATCGACCGGATCCAATGCGGTTTCGGGCAGCCCATCCACCACCGTGAGCAGCAGGGCATCGAGGATGCCGAACCCGTCCGTCTCGAGGAGCGGCACCAGTTTCACCGCCAGTTGGGCGGCGTCCGCCGAGGGGAGCTGAAGCGCCAGATCGGCGGCGGCATGCGTCGCCCGTTCGTAGACGCCCACCACCTGACCACTCGAATCATCGACGCGCTCGAGCACGCCCTGTGCCCCGCCGATGAAACGGACCAACCGGTTGAGGGCGGCGTCCACGTCGAGGGGTGCCAGTTCTGAGACGATAGTGGAGACCGTGGCGTCGAGATCCGCCGCGAAGCTGCGCCGCTTCTGCCAGTCGATAAACCCATGGGCCCGCTCCAGGGCGGTGAGCCGCCGGTCGACGAGGGCGGCGACGGCATCGGGCCCCTGCAATCCGGCGATCGCGGCGGTGACGAGCTTTTTGAAGGCGGGATTACGCGCGGTCTCGTCGAGGACGAGGCCGATCAATCGGTCGAGCCCCAGCGGCGCCAAGGTCTCGGGCGACGGCGTGGTCTTGCGCGTGACACGCTTCGGCTTTTCCGCCGCGACCGCGCTCGGCTTGGGGGCCGTCTTTACCGCTGCCTTGCGCGCCATGCTTCCCGTCTCCCGCCTCCGACGGACAACCTGTGGCGGCCGGGTTCTGCCATCAAGGCCCGAGAAGATCGACTAGGAACGGAATCAGCGGCGCATCGGCCGGGGGCATCGGCTGGTCCTTGAGCGCGCGCGGGCGGACCCATTTCAGCGCCTGCCCCTCCATGGAACGGGCCATGCCCTCCCACCGGCGGCAGACATAGAGCGGCATCAGCAGGTGGAAATCGGGATAGGCGTGGCTCGCGAAGGTGAGGGGGGCAAGGCAGGCCTCCTTCACCTCGATCCCGATTTCCTCCCGCAATTCGCGGATCAGGGTTTCCTCCGGCCGCTCCCCTTGCTCGACCTTGCCGCCGGGGAACTCCCAGAGACCGGCGAGCTGCTTGCCCTCCGGGCGCTGGGCCAGGAGAACGCGGCCATCCGCATCCACCAGGGCGACCGCCACCACGAGGAGGATGCGGAACGGAGACGCCGTCAAGGCAGAATCGCGAAGCTGGCCGAGACCTCGGCGCTCGTCTCGATCGTGCCCGCCGCCAGCGGCACCGGCACGCCGGGGCGTTTGGACCGCATCGGAGCCGCCGCCATCGCCATCGGCATCCCGCCGCCCTGGGGCGTCGTCTGGATCGACAGGGGCGGTCCGAGCTTCACTCCGGCGGCCTCGGCGAGGCGTCCGGCCTGCGCCATCGCATCCTTCATGGCTGCCACCTGCACGGTCGCCTCCGCCGCATTGGGATCCTTCAGGCCGAACGCCACGCCCTCGATCCGGTTCGCGCCCGAATCGAGGGCCTTGCGCATCAGTTCGCCGAGCTTGCCCATGTCGGCGAGGCGGACCCGCAGGCTGTTGGCGGCGCGGTAGCCGTCCGGCTTCTCGGTGATGCTGCCGTCGGGCTGACGCACCTCCCGCGTTCCCTGGGTGAGGGTGACCGCCGTCGTGCCGATATCGCTCTCGCCGACGCCGAACCCGGCCGACAGCGCGATGAGCGCGCGGACGACATTGCTCGCTCCGTCGAGGGCGGCGGCCGGCGTCGCGCCCTTGGCTTCGATCCCGATCTCCACCGAGGCGAAGTCCGGCGGCGTCTCGGCGCGGGCGCGGCCCGTCACCACGATGCGGCTCTCGTGTTTGGCCTTATCGTCGTCCGCCAAGGCGGGGATCGCGAGGGCGAGGGCGAGGCTCGCCGCCGCCGCCCGGTGGAGGAGGCGCCTCACGAGCGGTAATCCCCGTTGATCTCGATGTAGCCCTTGGTCAGGTCGCAGGTCCAAACCCGCGCCGTGCCGTCGCCGAGACCGAGGTCCACCGTCACCGAGACATCGGATTCACGCATGACGGCGCTCGCCGCCGCCTCGCTGTAATCCGGGTCGCGGGCGCCCTCGCGGGCCACACGGACGTCGCCGAACCAGATCGCGAGGCGATCGCGGTCGGCGGGCTCGCCTGCCTTGCCCACCGCCATCACGACGCGGCCCCAATTGGCGTCCTCGCCGGCGATGGCCGTCTTCACCAGGGGCGAATTGGCGATGGACATGGCGATACGATGCGCCGAGGCGTTGCTCGTCGCGCCCTTCACGTTGACGGTGACGAACTTGCGCGCGCCCTCGCCATCCTTGGCGACGAGCTGCGCCAGTTCGATCAAGAGGTCGTCCAGCGCCGCGCGGAAGCCCGAGAGGCGGGCGTCGCCCGGATCGGTCACGGGCGCGTTGCCGGCCGCTCCCGTGGCGAACAGCATCAGCGTGTCGGAGGTGGAGGTGTCGCCATCCACCGTCACGCAGTTGAAACTCGTCTGCGTGCCGGCGCTCAGAAGGGTCTGGAGCACGACTTGGGGCAAGGCCGCGTCGGTGAAGACGAAGCTCAGCATCGTCGCCATGTCGGGGGCGATCATGCCCGCGCCCTTGGCGATGCCGTTGATCGTCACCGTCGTCCCGTCGATCGTCGCCGTGCGCGTGCCGAGCTTGGGGAAGGTGTCGGTGGTCATGATCGCCTGCGCCGCCGCCGCCCAGGCCTCGGGGCCGGTCTCGGTCCGCGAGGCGCAATCCGCCAGCACGCCCTCGAATTTCGTCGCGTCGAGCGGTTCGCCGATGACGCCGGTGGAGGCGATGAAGATCTCGTCGGGCCGGCATCCCGCCGCCTCGGCGCCGATCTTGGCGGTCAGCGCCACGGCGTCCCGGCCGCGAGAGCCGGTGAAGGCGTTGGCGTTGCCGGAATTGACGATCAGCGCGCGGGCGCCTTCGCGCGCCAGCGCCTCGCGACACCAATCCACAGGGGCCGAGGGGCATTTGGAGCGGGTGAACACTCCCGCCGCCTGCGTTCCCGGCTGCATCGCGAGGTAGAGCACGTCGGTGCGCCCGGAATAGCGGATGCCGGCCTGCGCAGTGGCGATGCCGACGCCGCCGATGGGGGGAAGCTCGGGCACGCTCGTCGGGGCGAGGGGCGAGACGGGAGTGGCTTTGGCTGATGACATCGGTCTGTCGGGCTCCGGCTGTCCGCCGCGAACGGTGGCGTCCCACGGCGGCGCCGTGTTGCCCCGTGCGCTGCCGCCCCGTCAACCGCCGGAGCGGCGGATGCGCCGCCGATCCAGGGAACAGTCGAGCCGGAGAGGAATTCCCTTGATACAGGTCGCCTACTGGCACAGGCTCCTTGTCTTGCGACGCCATCGCATCCTACGATGCTGCGTCGCACAGTGATCGCAGTGCCGGTGGCGGCTCGTGCCGATCCAGGCATGTCCCGACAGGAACAGGAGTTTCGATCATGGAATCGACGGCTTCCACCGGAGGAGCCTATGGCGTTCAGGTTCTGATCGCCGGACGACAGAAGCATTGGCGCGACGAGGTCGCCTCGCAGATCCGGCGCGCCGGCTACTCGGCGACGACCGTCGATTCGGGTGTCGATGCGATGACTGTCCTGGCGCTCGGCCTGCCGGTCGACGTGCTGGTGACCGATATCAGCCTCAAAGGCGAGTTGTGTTCCACCAAGCTGGTTCTGGAAGCACGCGCATTGCGGCCCGACCTGCGGATCGTCTTCGCCAACGAGCCGTCATGCGATCCTCTGCCCGACGTGATCGACGAGGGGGCCGACGATGTGTTCGTCACGAACGAAGTGAGAAACGATGCTGTCGCCAGCACCGTGCGCGAGGCTCTCTGCACGCGCAACTGAGGCGGGCTGGCCGAACCTGGGATTTGAGCGAGAGAGGCGGCCGAGGCAACGATGTCTCGGCCGCCTCTCTCGTTTGATGACCGCAACCGGGATGCGCGGCGAGATCGATCTCAGGGAGCCGTCTTGCTCTCCGCCGGCTTGGTCTCGGACGCCTTCGTGTCCGTCGGCTTCGTGTCGCCGGAATTGGGCTTGGCCTGGCCGAGATAGAGATATTCCGGTGCGGCGCGGAGCTGGTCCTTGTTGGTGTCGATGGTCGCCTTCAGCGTCTTGTCGTCGACGCGGGTGAGCTTCAGGGCGCTGGGGTCGACGGCCACGTATTTCGTGCCGATGCCGAGGAAGCCGCCGACGCCGACCACCCAGGCCTTGATGGTGCTGCCCTCGTCGAGAACGATGTCGGCGATCTCGCCGATCGTCTCGTTGGCGCCGTTCTGGATCGTCAGGCCGATCAGCTTGGACGTGACCCGGTCCGTGGGTGTCTGTGCGACGAAGGTCGGACGCAGATCGTTGCTGAGGGTCGCGGGCGCCGCCGGCACCGGTGCCGTGCCCGCATTCTGCGGTTCCGTCGTCTGAGCAGCGGCGATCGTCGCTCCCGCGAAGACGAGGGGCGTTGCGAGGGTCGCTGCAAGCAACAGGATGCGCATAGGGCGTGTCTTTCCGCTCTGGGTTCGGGGGTCGAACTCGGTCCTCGCTCAAGCTGAGCCCTTGCGAAAGGTTCCACCGACGCCGCCCCCCATGGTGGACAGGCCGGAAGAGCGGACTAGTTTCAGCTGAGCCAAGGATGAGCCGATTCCCATCCTGGGCTCTGCAAGGGAGCGACCCTCGATGACCCTACTTCGCCGACAGGCCCTGTTTCTTCTCGGCACCGTCATCGCCACCGGCGCGCGCGCCGCGACCAGCGACGGCAATGCGGGGGCCTTCACCTTCGAGAAACCGGAGGGCGGGCTGATCGCCCTCAAGGATTTCGCCGACAAGCCGATCCTCATCGTCAACACCGCCACCGCCTGCGGCTTTGCCGGGCAGTTCTCCGGGCTTCAGGCTCTGTGGACGCGCTTCGGCGGGCGCGGCCTGACGGTGATCGCCGTGCCGTCGCCGGATTTCGGCAATCAGGAGCCCCTCGACGGCGTCGCCATCGCCGAGGCGGCCCGCAAGAATCACGGCGTCACCTTCCCGGTCGCTGCCAAGACCCATGTGCGCGGGCCGCAGGCCCATCCGTTCTATCGCTGGGCCGCCGCCGAGAAGCCCGGCTCCACGCCGAACTGGAACTTCCACAAATACCTCGTCGGCAGAAACGGAAGCCTGGTCGGCGCCTATCCCTCGTCGGTCGAACCCAACGATCCCCGTATCGTCACCGCCATCGCAGGTGAGCTGAGCCAGAGCTGACGCCCCATGGGCGCGTCATCGAGGGATGTCGCGGGGTGGGAGAAACGAATCGGCCCGCTCAGGTCTCACGACGCGCCGCCGAACCTCCCCGCCCGGTGACCGTTCGTAGGCGGGTTGGGCGCGCGGTGGGGCGGCCGAGGGGTAGTTCGACGCGAACGGATTGGCCGGCACGCGCTCGGGGCTGCCGAACAGGCTTCCGCCCGATTGGGCAAAGGCCGCCGGACAGGCGAGAACCGCGCAGAGGGACGCAGCAGGCAGGAGAAGGCGCATCGCCGGATCTTTCGCATTCGGTTGGGTCGTTGACGCCATAGCCCGGCTTCCCACATCCGGCGAGGCCCACCGGACGGGCCGTGATCCGACGGCCCGGAAGGAAGGCAGAGATGGACCCTCACGAATTCGAGCATGACGGCACACGTTACGAGGTGCACTTCGAGCGGGTGGCCGAGGGCTGGATCTGTAGGATTCTCCGGGAAGGCGGAGATGCCGCCCATATCATGGCGTTCCCTGACGGAATCGGCTTCGACCAGAGAGAGGTCCGGGAGTCTCTGATTGCCGGTTGTGAGGCCGCCGTGGCCGTCCTGGACCCAATTCCGCCCACCCGGCACTGAGCCTGCGACGGAACCTCGGACAGGCCCGCCCCGTTCGCCATGCCGAGCACGTGGCGCCACAACGCAGGCGCCGTGAGGAGGAACCCGCATGTCCGAGATCACCTATCGCATCGTCGAACACGATGGCGGCTTCGCCTACAAGGTCGGCGACGTCTTCTCCGAGACCTTCCCCAGCCACGACGAGGCCCTGCAGGCTGCCCAGGCCGCCGCCGCCGAGCAGCAGGTGCCGGGCTCCACGGAAGGCATCCGCTACCAGGACGGCAAGGGCGACTGGCACGACGAGACCGCCCAGGGCAACGACCGTCCCACGGCAAAGGTCGTCGATTAGTCCACCCCCAGCCCGCGCCGGCCTCGTCCTTCCATCGGGCGAGTCCGGCGCGGGCTGAGGTCCGGACCGGACGAGTGGATCAGACACCGGGTACAGGGACGGTCGCGTCCGGTGTTCCAAGCACTATCCGAACCATGATTTCCGTCTCGCGCGGGCCGGGTCCGTTGCGGATCGCGAAGAGCGGCGCCGATGCTGCCTTCATCGCGTGATCGCCATGGTCGAGACCATGACGCGGGGCGTGGGGTTCATCCCGCCTTGGCGATGGGTGGTTTCTGATTGACGCTCCAATGGGCGGCGGCCACCCGTCGTGTCGAGCCTCCATCACCGTTGCCGGCCTTGCCGTTGCGGGAGGTCCGGTTCCGGCCCGCGCCCTTCGCTTCGTAGAGCGCCATGTCGGCCGCCTCGACCAGTCCCCCGGCCGTGACCGCGACGCCGCAGCTCGTCGCCACCCCGATGCTGACGCTGACGAAGCCGAGATCGTCGTCCCTGTTGCCGTGCAGGAGACCCTTCTCGGCGACGCAGCGTCGGAACCGTTCCGCGAATCCAAAGGCTTCGTCGGGGTCTTTGGCGTGCATGAGGACGGCGAATTCCTCGCCGCCATAGCGGCACACGAACGCCCCCGAGCCCGCGGCCGTCTTCGCCAGGAGGGTGGCGACCTCACGCAGGCAGGTGTCGCCGGCGCCGTGTCCGTAATGATCGTTGAAGAGCTTGAAGTGGTCGACGTCGATCAACATCACGGCGAAATGCCGGCCGGCCAGGCTGGCCTCCCAGAACTCCGAGAGCTCGCGGGCGAAAGCCCGGCGATTGGCGATGCCGGTGAGCGAATCGGTGGTGGAGAGGTGGGCGAGGGTGGTGTTGTCCTCGGCCAGCCGCTTGGCGCGCAGGGTCTCGCGCAGGTTGACGAGATAGTCCCGGCGGTTCGCGGCTTCGATCCTGTAGGTGGCGACGAGGCTGAAGAGGATGCCGGTCATCATGTCGAGACCGAGGACGCCCCCTACGGAAGGAACGATTTCCGGCTTGAGACACAGCCCCGCCACCACGGCCACGGCCGTGATGCCCGACAGGAAGCAGGCCCAGAAGAACCGCAGGGGCAGGGTGATGTTGGCGAAGAGGACGCTGAGCCAGATCGTTGCCGTGGTCAACGAGACCAGGGGACCCGTTCCCATCCAGAAGATCAGGATGGGGATGCCGGTGGCGGCGAGCATGCCGATTCCGCCGATGGCCTCCCGAACCGGCCCGCTGACCCGCCCCACCGCCCAGATGATGAGCAAAGCGAGCGGAGTCATCGCAAAGACGCGCAACCCGACATTGAGGAGGGCCAGGTCCGGCGTCGTCACGAAACCGGCGATGTTGTAGATGTGGAAGACCACCATGCCGAGGATGACCGTGCGACGAATGTCGCGGATGCGTTTCTCGCGAGTGTCATCCTCGAAGCGTGCTTCGAGATCGGAGTCGAAGGCGAGCTTCAAGCTCTGCGTGTGCAGCTGCCGGTCGATGGCGTCGAGCATGCGTGCGTCTTCGCCGACGCTCGAGGCATCGAGCGCTGGCTTCACGTCAATATTCAACCGGCAAATGGATTGTTCAGTCACGCGATGCGTCCACGGCTCACCGTCATTCGCCCCGAAGTCACCCTGGCCCAAGCCTTGGACCGCACCGTCCTAAACAGCGAAATCGCCGTTTCGTCCCATCGCTGGGTCAAATATGCCTCCAGCCTGGATGAATATACCTAACGACTCTGAATTTTTCTGAAAACGGTCGATCAAATCTGATCGATTTTTTTGCAACCAAAAATGGAATTAATCCCCGCTTTGGTTCGTGCGCGCAGGGGACATTTGCGCTTTGCACCCAACCTCGTGCATCTCCCCCCTGAACGCTTCGCCGGCACGAATGTGCCATGCGGATTCGTCACCCTTGGAGATTGCCTTGCCGCCTCGTCAGCCCGACCACGAGATCGACCCGCTCTTCATCGAGCGCCGCTCGCCGCGCGCCTTTACGGGAGAGGCCGTGCCGGAAGCCGAGTTGCTGCGCATGTTCGAGGCGGCGCGATGGGCGCCGTCGGCGTATAATTCGCAGCCCTGGCGCTTCCTCTACGCCCTGCGCGACACGCCCGACTGGCAGGTGTTCTTCGACCTGATCGTGCCCGGCAACCAGAAATGGGTGAAGGACACCGGCGCCATCGTCATCCTGGTCTCGAACACGCAGATGAAGGTCGGCGACGAGCTCAAGCCGTCCTGGAGCCATTCCCTCGATGCCGGCGCGGCCTCGGCGAATTTCCAGCTCCAGGCCATTCGCCAGGGCTGGCACGCGCACGGGATGACCGGCTTCGACCGGGAGCGCACGATCACGGCCCTCAACGTACCGGAGACCTACCGGGTCGAGGCCGCCTATGGCGTCGGCCGCATGACCGAGGCCGCCGATCTCACGGAGGAGCAGACCGCGAAGGAGAGCCCGACCGGCCGTCGTCCGATCACGGATTTCGTCTTCGCCGGCGGCTTCCGAACCGCCGGGGAGTGAGGTCTCCGTCGTGCTGAAACCGGCCTCCGATTACGATGCCCTGGTGTCGGGTTTCGCCTGGGACATCCCCGAGCTGTTCAACATCGGCGTCGATGTCTGCGACCGCTGGGCCGGGATCGAGCCGGATCGTGCCGCGATCCACGACGTCTCGTCCTCGGGGGCGGTGACGACGACGACCTTTGGAGAGTTGAGCGAGGCGTCGAACCGCCTCGCTCACGCCCTCGTCGGGCTCGGCCTGCGCCCGGGCGACCGCGTCGGGGTGCTTCTGCCCCAATCGGCCGCCGTCGTGGTCGCCCATGCCGCCGCCTACAAGCTCGGCGCCATCGCTCTGCCGCTGGCAGGCCTGTTCGGCCCGGAGGCGCTGGAATACCGCCTGTCGGATTCCGGTGCCGCCGCGCTCATCACCGATGCGGCCGGACTGGCGAAGATCGAGGGCATTCGCCACGCCCTGCCGGCCCTCGCCCATCTCGTCTGCCTCGACGGTGCCGCCGAGGGCGTGCACGCCTATGCCGACCTGATCGGCTCGGCCCCGGCGGGCTTCACGGCCATCGACAGCCGGGCCGACGATCCGGCCCTGATGATCTACACGTCAGGCACCACCGGCCTCGCCAAGGGGGCGCTCCACGCCCATCGCGTGCTCCTCGGCCATCTGCCGGGCTTTGCCATGATGCACGACTTCCCCCCCAAATCCGGCGACCTGATGTGGACGCCGTCCGACTGGGCCTGGGCGGGCGGGCTCCTCAACGCGGTCTTGCCGAGCCTGCATCACGGCGTGCCGGTGGTGGCGCGGGCCACCGCGCGGTTCGCGCCGGAGACGGCCCTGGCGCTCATCGCCGAACTCGGCATCACCACGACCTTCCTGCCACCCACCGCCCTCCGGATGCTGCGCGGCGTACCCGACCCGCGCGGGCGGTTCGACCTCTCACGCCTGCGCAACATCGCCTCGGCCGGCGAGGCGCTGGGGCCCGAAACCTTCGAATGGGTACGCGGCGAACTCGGCCTCACCATCGGGGAGGCCTACGGCCAGACCGAGTGCAACCTCGTCCTCGCCTCCTGCAAGGCGGCGGGGATCGCGCGCGCCGGCTCCACCGGCCGGCCGGTGCCCGGCCACCGGGTCACGATCCAGCGCGCCGACGGCAGCGAGGCGGCGGTGGACGAGCCCGGCGAGATCTGCGTCGCCCGGCCCGACCCGGTGATGTTCCTCGGCTACTGGAACCAGCCCGAGGCCACCGCCGCCAAGTTTCGCGGCGAGTGGATGCTCACCGGGGACACCGCCCGGCGGGATGCCGACGGCTACGTCCATTTCATCGGCCGCGAGGACGACCTCATCACCTCGGCGGCCTACCGCATCGGGCCGGTGGAGATCGAGGATTGCCTCCTGCGCCATCCGGCGGTCGCCTCCGCGGCGGCGGTGGGCAAGCCGGACCCGCTCCGCACCGAGATCGTCAAGGCCTTCGTGGTCCTGCGGGAAGGGGTCGCCGCGAGCGACGCCCTGGCCGACGAGATCAAGGCCTTCGTCCGCTCGCGCCTCTCCGCGCACGAATATCCGCGCGAGATCGCGTTTCGCGAGTCCCTGCCGATGACGACCTCGGGCAAGATCATCCGGCGGCAGTTGCGGGACGAGGGCTGAGGCTCATCGACCGCTTGAGCGCACCGAGGACGGTCTCGTCGGGCGGCCAGATGCCGGGCAGGTCATCGGAAATGACTTTGGGGGCGGGTCAGGGACCGGGTGGAACGGCCCCGTCCCTGGCTTCCTGCAGCCGGCGAACCCATTGCCAGAACGGGTCGTCGCTCGCCTTGGCGAAACTGTCCGGCGGCGCCGGTACGATCTCCGAGACCGTTCTGGGGATCGTCACGCCGTAGGTCGTCGTCAGCCAATCCCGGAAGGGCGGGTTGTCCACCTCCATCTCGTAATCCGGTTCGTCCTCCGGCTCCGCGTCGGGATGCGCGAGCCCGGTCCCCAACTCGTTGTGCCCGATGGCCAGGAGCCGGAGGAAATCGAGGGGCGTCTGCCCGAGCACGCAGAGGCCGTCGCCTTCGGATCCGAGATGGAGGATGCGCTGACATCCTTCGTCATCGAGCCAGAAGGCCGCGTAGGAACCGTCCGCACCCGTCCGGGCGAAGGGGATCAGGCGCGCGGCAGTGTCCGGGTTTCCGAACCAGCCCTCGGCATAGGAGCGGGCCTCGTCCTCCCGCTCGACCCGGAACAGAACGACCGCGCCCCGGTAGGGCGGTTCCAGCGGCTGAAGCGTCCCGAACCTGTCGCCGGGCACGCGTTGGCTTTCGTGCAGAAAGCCCCGCTCCTCGATCCAGTCGAACAGGGAGGCGATCTCCGGCGGCAGCGTGAAGCCGGCCGGCAGGCGTGCGCGCATCTCGTCGGTGAAGCGTCCCATCCGCTCTTTCCTTCCTGTCCCGCGAACCCAATCCCAAACCGGTGCAGCCTGGAACACGTATAAAGACATCTTTATGTCTTGATTGCTTCGCGCCGGTTCGCCTGCTATAGGCCTCGCCACAACGAAGCGAGAGACGGAGAAGCGACCCCATGGCCCAGGATTACATCGTCAAGGACATCGGTCTGGCCGATTACGGCCGCAAGGAAATTTCGATCGCCGAGACCGAGATGCCGGGCCTGATGGCCACCCGCGAGGAATACGGTCCGTCGCAGCCCCTGAAGGGCGCGAAGATCGCCGGCTCGCTGCACATGACGATCCAGACGGCCGTGCTGATCGAGACCCTGAAGGCGCTCGGCGCCGACATCCGCTGGGTCTCGTGCAACATCTACTCGACGCAGGACCATGCCGCCGCCGCCATCGCCGCCGCCGGCATCCCGGTCTTCGCCATCAAGGGCGAGACGCTCACCGAGTACTGGGACTACACCTCCAAGCTGTTCGACTGGCATGACGGCTCGATGCCGAACATGATCCTCGACGATGGCGGCGACGCCACGATGTTCGTCCATCTGGGTCTCCGCGCCGAGAACGGCGACACCGCCTTCCTCGACAAGCCCGAGTCGGAAGAGGAGGAGATCTTCTTCGCCCTCCTGAAGAAGAAGCTCGCCGAGAAGCCGAAGGGCTGGTTCGCCGGCCTCGCAGATTCGATCAAGGGCGTCTCGGAAGAGACCACCACGGGCGTGCACCGCCTCTATAATCTCGCCAAGGAGGGCAAGCTGCTCTTCCCGGCGATCAACGTGAACGACGCCGTCACCAAGTCGAAGTTCGACAACCTCTACGGCTGCCGCGAGTCCCTGGTGGACGGCATCCGCCGCGGCACCGACGTGATGATGGCCGGCAAGGTGGCCATGGTCGCCGGCTTCGGCGATGTCGGCAAGGGCTCGGCCTCGTCGCTGCGCCATGCCGGCTGCCGCGTGCTCGTCTCCGAGGTCGATCCGATCTGCGCCCTCCAGGCCGCCATGGAAGGCTACGAGGTCGTGACGATGGAAGATGCAGCGCCCCGCGCCGACATCTTCGTCACCGCCACGGGCAACAAGGACATCATCACCCTCGACCACATGCGGGCGATGAAGGACCGGGCCATCGTCTGCAACATCGGCCATTTCGACAACGAGATTCAGGTCGCCGGCCTGAAGAACATGCAGTGGTCGAACATTAAGCCGCAGGTGGACGAGATCACCTTCCCCGACGGCCACCGCATCATCCTCCTGTCGGAGGGACGCCTGGTGAATCTCGGCAACGCCACCGGCCATCCGTCCTTCGTGATGTCGGCCTCGTTCACCAACCAGACGCTCGCCCAGATCGAGCTCTGGACCAACCCGGGCAAGTACGAACGCCAAGTCTACACCCTGCCCAAGGCCCTCGACGAGAAGGTGGCGATGCTCCATCTCGAGAAGATCGGCGTGAAGCTCTCGAAGCTCCGTCCCGATCAGGCCGCCTATATCGGCGTCTCCGAGAACGGCCCCTTCAAGCCGGACCATTACCGCTACTGATCGGACGGGCGGAAGGCGACTTTCGCCGGCCCGCGAATACGGAGTGAGAAAGGCCCGGCGTCTCGCCGGGCCTTTTTCGTCACACTCGCCGCGCCGAGGCGGTGCCGCGAGTGTGTCCTTTCTGCGCCGATGTCCGGGCAACCGGTCGGCAACATGGTGAACTTAAGCTTAACCCTCTTCCGGCAGGATTCCGGCTCGCGCTAGTGTGGGGTGATTCCTCATGTGGAGGTAACCTCGCAGCCGCCTTTCGAGGCGTGTCGCGGGTAGGGCGCAGTTGCGCCTCAGCGACGATTCGTAGGGGCGGTACGTGTCATGAGGGTCGATGAAACGGCACGCCTGTACGGGCGTGTCGCCGCTGCCGTCGTCTCTGTCGCGGTCGGTTTCGCGACGGGCATCGCGATGATGAGACAGGCCGCGGCGGCCTCCGCCGATGGAGCGCCCGCGCCCGTGCCGAGTGCGTCGACGCTCGGCTCCGGCTATGCCGGCGAGCAATCATCGTGGGGCTTCGGGCTGCCGCTGCACATGCACAATGCCACCGGCCTCGCGATCCTCATCGGTCTCACGGTTTTCGCGACGATCCTGTCCCTGCTGCATCTGCGCGAGCGCGGGCGGTGGACGCGGCGCGAGCGCGCCCTCATCGCCGACCTGGATACCCTGCGCGGCTCCGAGGACCGGGCCGAGATGCTGCTCAGCTCCGAACGGCAGGTCATCGTCACATGGTCGGGGCGCGGCGAGGCCATCATCGAAGGCGACCTCACCCTCGCCTTCGACGGCAACCGCGTGAAACCCGGCCCGGCCGGGCTCATCCTCGCTTTCGGAACCTGGCTTGTGCCGGCGGATGCGGGCGCGATCGAAGCCTCCCTCGATGCGTTGCGCGAACGCGGCGCCGGGTTCCGGATGACGGTGCGGGCGCAATCGGGGCGGATCATCGACGCGCACGGGCAGCCCTTGGCCGGCCGGGCGCTGCTGCGCCTGCGCGAGACCACCGAGGAACATCGCGAACTCGCCGAATTGCGCGAGACCCTCGACGAGACCAAGCGCGGCTTGTCCGCCCTCGCGAGCCTCCTCGACGCGATTCCCCAGCCGGTCTGGCGCCGGAACCGCGATGGCAGCCTGGCCTGGGTCAACACGGCCTATGTCGCCGCCGTCGAAGCCGGAAGCCGCGAGACGGCCATCGCCGGCGGGATCGAACTCCTGGACCGTCAGGCGCGGGACCTCATCGCCCGCAGCGATGGCGACCGGACGGCATCCGGGGGCAGGGCGGCAAAGCGCCTGTCGGCGGTGGTGGCCGGCGGCCGGCGCATCCTCGACGTCACCGAAGCCGTCATCGATTCGGGCCGCGTGGGCATCGCCGTGGACGTCTCGGAACTCGAGAGCGTCCGCGCCGACCTGCAGCGCCAGATGGACGCCAACGTCCGCACCCTCGACCAGCTTCCCACCGCCGTGGCGATGTTCGACGCGCGCCAGCGGCTGATCTTCCACAATGCCGCCTATCGCCAGCTCTGGAGCCTCGATCAGGCCTTCCTCGATTCCGGCCCCCTGGACGGCGAGATCCTCGATCATCTGCGCGCCGCCCGCAAGCTTCCCGAACAGGCCGACTTCAAGGCGTGGAAATCCGACGTGCTCGCCGCCTACCGCGCCGTGGAGGCCAGCGAGACCTGGTGGCATCCGCCCGATGGACGCTCGCTGCGTGTGGTCGCCGATCCCAATCCCCAGGGCGGCCTGACCTACCTGTTCGACGACGTCTCCGAGAACGTGAAGCTCGAATCCCGCTACAACGCCCTGATGCGGGTGCAGGCCGAGACCCTGGACACGCTCAAGGAACCGGTGGCGGTGTTCGGCGCCGATGGCCGCCTGACTTTCGCCAATCGTGCCTTCTCGACATTGTGGCGCCTGGAGCAGGAGACCCTCGGCGAGCGTCCGCGCGTCGATGCGGTGATCGATGTCTGCCGCAAGTTGTCGCCGGACGAGGAGCCCTGGCTCGACATCCGTGGTGCCATCACCGGCCTCGAGAGCCGGGCGGGCCTCACATGTCGTCTGGAGATCGTGGACGGCACGGTGCTCGATTGCGCCGCTCAGCCCCTGCCGGAGGGGGCGACGCTGCTCACCCTCATCGACGTCACCGCCAGCGTGAACGTGGAGCGGGCGCTGACCGACAAGAACGACGCCCTGGAACGGGCCTCGCAGCTGCGCGACACCTTCGTCCACCACGTCTCCTACGAACTGCGCTCGCCGCTGACCAACATCATCGGCTTCACCCAGCTTCTCGGCGACGAGACCGTGGGTGCGCTCAACGAGCGCCAGCGCGAATATTCCGATCACATCATGCGCTCCTCGGGGGCGCTCCTCGTGATGATCAACGACATTCTCGATCTCGCCTCCATCGATGCCGGCTCCCTCGAACTCGCTCGGGAGGTCATCGACGTCCGGGCGACGGTGGAGGCGGCCGCCCGCGGCCTGGAGGACCGTCTGGCCGAATCCGCCATCGGCCTCGATCTCGACATGCCCGCCGATATCGGCAGTTTCGTCGCCGACGGAAAGCGCGTGCGGCAGATCCTGTTCAACCTCCTCTCCAATGCCGTCGGCTTCTCGTCACCCGGTCAGGTGGTTCGCGTCACGGCCCACCGGACGGAGACGGAGCTCACCCTGACCGTGCGCGACGAGGGCCGCGGCATGCCGGAAGACGTCGCCGCGCGGGTGTTCGACCGTTTCGAGAGCCGCACCCTCGGAACCCGCCATCGCGGCGTCGGCCTCGGCCTCTCCATCGTGCGCTCCTTCGTGGAGCTCCACGGCGGCCGGGTGGAGCTCACGTCCAAGCCGGGTGGCGGTACCCGCGTGACCTGCACGTTTCCCGTGAACGTCGCGGAGCCGAAACGCGCGGCGGCGGAATGACGCCTTCGACCGACGGGCATCGAGGCCACGGCGACGAAATGTCCGCCGCGGAGCTTAAACCGGACGTCAGGCCCATTCCGGCGCTGGAAGCATCCTGACGTCCTCCCGCGACCTCATCGACCCTGATCCATCCCCGGTGAAAACGAGGTCGGCCCGCTCGCGCCGCTGGCCCGCACATGCGTCAGCCCTTAGGGTGAGTGGCGATTTTGATTAAGGGTGCTTGCGTAAGATGAGCGGCGCGCCTCACGTCTCGGCCATTGCGTGGCCGGGCTTCGAGGCCGCAGCGTGGCTAAGCAGGTTCGCGTTGTCGAGCCAACGCTTCACCTTGCTTAGGCCATTGAAGTATCGCAGGTTTTGGGACGCAAAACCGGTGACCACTTTTGCGAAACCTGCTTGGCGCGGACGGAGGATGTGGCGGTGAGTGAGGACGGTTCGGGCGAGCCCCGGCGCGAGACCAAAGCCGCCTGGGCCTTCGTCCTTCCCGACGAGGGCGCCACGGAGGATCTCGGCCGCTTTCTCGCGGAGTTCCTGCTGCCGGGCGACATCGTCGCCCTGTCCGGCGGGCTCGGCGGCGGAAAGACCACCCTTGCGCGGGCGCTGATCCGCGAACTCACGGGCGAGCCTGAGCTCGAAGTCCCGAGCCCGACCTTCACCCTGATCCAGCCCTACGAAGGCAAGAACGGCCGGCAGATCGTCCATGCCGACCTGTACCGCCTGCGCGGGCCGGACGAGCTGGTGGAACTCGGCTTCGACGAGATGACCGAGACCGCGATCACCCTGGTGGAATGGCCCGAGCGCCTCGGCTTGCGTGATGGGCCTATCCTGTCCGTCGACCTGTCGCTGCGGCCGGAATTCGGTGAGGGCTCGCGCTTTGCCCGCATCGACGGCCAGGGCGGCATGCGCGCCCGCATGCAGCGTGCCCGCGCCCTCCGCGCTCTCCTCGACCGCAGCGGCTGGGACGAGGCGGAGCGCATCCTCATGCAGGGCGATGCGTCCTCGCGCGCCTACGAGCGTCTGGTGAAACCGGACGGGACCAGGGCCGTGCTGATGATCTCCCCGGCGCGGCCGGACGGGCCGCCGGTGCGCAACGGCAAGCCCTACAGCGCCATCGTCAAGCTGGCCGAGAGCGTCCACGCCTTCGTCGGCGTCGACCGTGGTCTTCGCGCCCTCGGCTTCTCGGCACCCCGCATCTACGGCGAGGATCTCGACGAAGGCCTGCTCATCATCGAGGATCTGGGCTCGGAACCCGTGGTGGATGCCAATGGCCCGCGCCCCGAGCGCTATGCCGAGGCGGTGCGCCTCCTGGCCAAGCTCCATGCCACCGAGCTCCCCGGGGTTCTCCCCGTCGCCGATGGGGTCGACCACGTCCTGCCGCCCTACGATCTCGAAGCGCTGCTGTTCGAGACCGAGCTCCTGCCGGATTGGTACTGCCCGTCGGTACTCGGGACCTCCCTGCCCGCACCCGCCCGCTCCGAATTCGTGGCGCTCTGGGCCGAGGTGCTGCGCGGCGTCGAGCCGGAACGTCCGACCTGGACCCTGCGCGACTATCATTCGCCGAACCTGATCTGGATGCCCGAACGCGAAGGGCTGGAGCGCATCGGCGTCATCGATTTCCAGGACGCGGTGCTCGGCCACCCCGCCTACGATCTCGCCTCCCTGCTGCAGGATGCCCGGGTCGATGCCACGGCCGAATTCGAACTGCGCCTGCTCGGCCTCTACGTGCGTGAACGGCGCAGTCGCGAGCCGGATTTCGACATGCAGGGCTTCGCGCGGGCCTATGCGGTGATGGCCGCCCAGCGCGCCACCAAGATCCTCGGCATCTTCGCTCGGCTCGACAAGCGGGACGGCAAGCCGGCCTATCTCGCGCATCTGCCCCGGATCGAGGGCTATCTCGCCCGCAACCTCGCCCATCCGGCGCTCACCCGCATTCGCCTGTGGCACGAAGAGCATCTGCCCCATCTCGTGGCCAAGGAGCCGGCGGAGGAGGGCGAGGCCTGAGCCCGTGGAGGCGGGCGCCGGTGACCGAGGCCAGCGAGAAAGCCAGGGCGAGCGCGTGGAGCGATTGCCCTGCGGGGCCGCGCTTTCGGGCTTGACCCGAGGAGCGAGTTCCCCACGATGCCGCCGCACCCGATGCCATAGCCCTCGCCCCCGAGACGCCGACGGAATGTCCGACAGCCCCGTATCCGCCATCCAACGCGCCTTCGTCCTCGCGGCGGGCCTCGGCAAACGCATGCGGCCGATCACGGCGACCGTGCCCAAACCCCTTGTGGAAGTGGCCGGCCGCGCCCTGCTCGACCATGCCCTCGACAGGGCGGCGGAGGCCGGGATCGGGGAGGCCGTCGTCAACGTCCATTACCTCGCCGACCTGCTCGAAGGTCATCTGGCCCGTCGCAGGACGGCGCCGGCGATCCGGATCTCCGACGAGCGCGACGCACTCCTTGAGACCGGAGGCGGCGTGAAGAAGGCCCTGCCGCTTCTGGGCACGGACCCCTTCGTCGTCCTCAACTCGGATTCGTTCTGGCTCGAAGGGCCTCAGCCCAATCTCGGCCGGCTCATCGACACCTGGGAGCCGGAGCGGATGGACATTCTGCTCCTCGTCGCACCCACGGCGACGAGTCTCGGCTACGAGGGCAAGGGGGATTTCGTGATGACTGCCGGTGGCGCGCTCCAGCGTCGCGGCGAGCGTGAGGTCGCGCCCTTCATCTATGCCGGTGTCGCCATCCTCAAGCCCGAACTCTTCGCCGGCACGCCGGAGGGTTCGTTCTCTCTCAACCTGCTGTTCGACCGCGCCATCGAGCGGGAACGCCTGTTCGGCCTGCGCCTTGACGGCCAATGGCTTCACGTCGGCACCCCGGAGGCGATCGAGGCCGCCGAAGCGCGGGTGAAGGCGAGCGCGCAGGTGCAGTGAGGGGGCAGGATCGGAACGACGACATGACGGAGTCCCGCGTCTTCACGATCCCCCCCGGCGCCTCGTTCCTGCCGACCCTCGCCGACGCGCTGATCTCCGGCCATCTCGTCGGGAACGTCGCCGGTGATCCCTTCGCCCTGGCCAGCGTCACCCTCTATCTGCCGACGCGGCGCGCGACGCGGGCCCTGTCCGCGATCCTGGCCGAGCGGCTCGGCAGCGCGCTCCTGCCGCGCCTGATCCCGCTGGGCGAAGCGGATGAGGCCGAACTCGACGTCGCCGCCAATCCGCTCATCGAGAACGGCTCCGACCAGCTCGCCCCGGCGATGCCGCCCCTGGAGCGCCGGCTGATCCTCGCCCGCCTCGTCCAGGCCTGGTCCGAGACCGTCGACCGCAAGCTCCTCCCCATGGGCGACGACGTGCCCTTCCTCGTTCCCTCCTCGCCGGCGGACGCCGTCTACCTCGCCTCCGATCTCGAGAAGCTGATGGACGCCCTCACCGTGGAGGGCGTGGCCTGGACCGAGATCGCCAGCGCGGTGGAGGCCGAGTACTCGCATTATTTCGGCCTCACCCTCGATTTCGTGCGCATCGCCGCCGAGAACTGGCCCAAGATCCTGCATGACCGCGCCTTGAGCGATCCGGTGGCGCGCTCGCGCACGCTCATCCTCGCGGAGGCGACGCGGCTGATGCGTGACAAGCCCGGCGACCCGGTCATCATCGCCGGTTCCACCGGGTCGGTGCCCGCGACCGCAAAGCTGATCGCGGCCGTCGCCACCCTGCCGAGGGGGGCGGTGGTGCTGCCGGGCCTCGATACCGACCTCGACGAGGCCGGTTGGGACGCCATCGAGACGGGGGAGGGGGCGGATCGCGAGATCGCCCACGGCCATCCCCAGGCCATCCTGCATCGCCTTCTCGGCCCCGGCTGTCTCGCCCTCGGTCGCGGAGCGATCACGGCGCTGGGGGAGCCGGCGCCTCGGGACCGGGCACGGACGGCGCTGCTGTCGCAGGCTCTGCGCCCGGCCGAGACCACCGATGCCTGGTCGGAGCTGTCGCCCGAGGCGCGCCGCGAGACCGCCGATACCGGAATGGCGGGCATCGCGGTGATCGAAGCCGCCGATGAGCGGGAGGAGGCCCTGGCCGCCGCCATCGCCCTGCGCGAGACCCTCGAGACGCCCGGCGCCACCGCCGCTCTCGTCACCCCCGACCGGAACCTCGCCAGACGGGTGGCGGCCGAACTCGCGCGCTGGGGGATCGTCGCCGAGGATTCTGCCGGGGAGGCGCTCTCCGTCAGTCCGGCCGGGCGTCTGGCGCGCATGGCGGCCGAGATGGCGGCGGACCTGCAGCCGCATCGGGTGATCGCCCTCCTCGCCCATCCGCTGGTTCGCCTCGGCATGACGCGCGACGAGGTCCGGCGCGGTGCGGCGGCCCTCGAGATCGGGGCCTTGCGCGGGCCGGCGCCGGCTCCCGGATTCGACGGATTGCGCCGGGTTCTCGCCGACCGGCGGACGGCGAAGGGACGCATCCCCCGCGCCCAGCGCCGCCTCGCCGACATCGATTGGGATCTGGCGGCCCGGATCGTCGACCGCCTGGAACAGGCTTTCGACGGGTTCCTCCGGTCGGAGGAGGGCGGCAGGGTCGATCTCGTCGCCCTGGGGCGCAGCCACGCCGCGGTCTTCGATCGGCTGATCGCGCCCGCCGAGGGGGACGAGCCGCCGGAGGACAACGCGATCTGTGTCCTCGACACCCTGTTCGACGACCTGTCCACGTCGGAACCGGGCCTGTTGCCGGGAATGCCCCTCGATTACCCGGCCTTCTTCACGGCGCTCGCCCGCGAGCGGGTGGTGACCTGCGGCGGGATACGCCCCCATCCCCGCCTGCGGATCCTCGGCCTCCTCGAAGCCCGGTTGCTCGATGCCGACCGCATCGTGCTCGGCGGGCTCGACGAGGGCGTGTGGCCGATGAAGACGGTGACCGACGCCTTCCTCAACCGCCCCATGCGCGAACGCATCGGCCTCAATCCCCCCGAGCGGCGGATCGGGCAGACCGCCCATGATTTCGTCCAGGCGCTCGGCTGCCACGATGCCGTCATCACCCGCTCGGCCAAGCGCGAAGGCGCACCGACGGTGCCCTCGCGCTTTCTCCAGCGGCTCCAGGCCTTTGCCGGCGAGGCCTGCTGGGAGCGCGCCCGCGAGAGGGGGCGGCGCTTCCTCGGCTACGTCGCCGCCCTCGACCGAGGCGCCGGCCCGGTGCCGGCGCGCCTGACCCAGCCGAAGCCGAAGCCCGACCCGGCCCTGTTTCCCCGGACCTTGAGCGTCACCGAGGTCGAGACCCTGGTGCGCGATCCCTACGTCATCTTCGCCCGCCACGTTCTCGGGCTCGATCCGCTGGAGCCCGTCGCCGGGCGGCCCGGTGCCAGCGAGCGGGGGACGCTGATCCACGCGATCCTCGGCGACTTCGCCGAGGCCCATCCCGAGATATTGCCCGAGGACGCCGCCGAACGCCTGAATGCCCTGGCGCAGGCGGAATTCGCCGATATCGCCGACACCTTTCCCGAACTCTATGCCGAGTGGTGGCCGCGCTACGGCCGGATCGCCGCCGAATACCTGGACTGGGAGGCCGAGCGTCGTCCCGCCCTCACGCGGGTGCGGCCGGAGATGTCGGGAAGGTGGGCCCTGCCCATGGGCAAGGAGGTCTTCACCCTGCGCGGGCGGGCCGACCGGATCGAGCAGCGCCGCGACGGGACCGCCTGCATCGTCGATTTCAAGACCGGCCAGCCGCCCAGCAACAAGGAGGTCTTCGCCGGCTTCTCGCCCCAGCTGACCCTGGAGGCGGCGATGCTGAAGGCGGGCGCCTTCGAGGGCGTTCCGCGCAGCGAGGAAACGCCGGACCTGCTCTACGTCCACGCCACCGGCGGGCGGAACCCGTTCACCCCCCTCCCGGTCAAGCCGCCGCGCGGCGACCCGCGGACCCTGGACGCCATCGTGGAGGAGCACGAGCGACGCTTCCGCGTCCTCGTCGCCCGCTTCATGGCCGGCGACGCGGCCTACGTCTCCCGTCCCTACCCGAAATTCGCCAAGTCCTACGGCGACTACGACCACCTCGCCCGCGTGCTGGAATGGTCGCTGGCGGGGGAGGGCGAGGGGTGAAGGTTGTTTGGAACGGGCGGGCGCCCGTTCCGCGAGGCGCCTCACGGCAAGGCCCATGAACCGGTCCGACTGCGCGATCCGGTTCGGTCCATGGGCTGGCAATTGCCTGATGTCCTGCTCGATGCAGGCGCCGTTTCTAGAACAGGAAGTTGCCCTCGGTCAGTGATTGGTACGCGACGTCGAGCAGGATGATCTTGTCCGAAGGGGCGGAGTCACCCTCGAACGTGATCACGATGCCGGTTCCGCCCCGGTATGACCTGAAGGTCATGTCATCCATGCTGGCGGCGAGGCTGCTGACGTCCAGCGTGTCCTCGAGCCCGTCGAACTTGCGGATGACGTCGCGACCGTCTCCGTCGGTGAACAGGAACGTGTCCGCGCCCGCGCCGGCGAAGAGGGAGTCCCCGCCC
>NZ_VRVC01000067.1:0-27617 GCF_008040005.1 Methylobacterium sp. WL19 | reverse complement strand
GGCCAGCGGCGTGCCCCTCCTGCCCGGCACCGGCCTGCTGCCGGATCTCGACGCCGCCCTCGCGGCGGCCGAGACCATCGGCTACCCGGTGATGCTCAAGAGCACGGCGGGCGGCGGCGGCATCGGCATGCGCCTCTGCGCCTCGGCCGACGAGCTGCGCGAGCACTATACCAGCGTGGAGCGCACGGCCCGCGCCAGCTTCGGCGATGCCCGCGTCTATCTCGAACGCTTCGTCGGCGAGGCGCGCCATGTGGAGGTGCAGATCTTCGGCGACGGTGCCGGCCGCGTGGTGGCGCTGGGCGAGCGCGACTGCTCGCTCCAGCGCCGCAACCAGAAGGTCATCGAGGAGACCCCCGCGCCGGGCCTGTCGGATGCCGTGCGCGCACGCCTCCACGCGGCCTCGGTGGCCCTGGGGACGAGCGTCGCCTACGCCTCGGCGGGGACGGTGGAGTACATCTACGATCCCGTCCGCGAGGATTTCTCCTTCCTCGAAGTGAACACCCGGCTTCAGGTCGAGCATCCGGTCACCGAGGCGGTGTTCGGCATCGATCTCGTCGAATGGATGATCCGCCAGGCGGCGGGCGAGGACGTGATCGCTGCCGCCGGCCCCCTGGTCCCGCAGGGTGCCGCCATGGAGGCGCGGCTCTATGCCGAGATCCCGCACGCCAATTTCGCCCCGAGCGCCGGCCTCCTCACCGAGGTGCGCTTCCCCGCCGAGGCCCGGATCGACGGCTGGATCGAGACCGGCACCGAGGTCACCACCAACTACGACCCGATGCTCGCCAAGATCATCGTGACGGGCGAGGATCGCCCGGCGGCGCTCGCCGCCTTGCGCCAGGCCCTCGACGACAGCGCGGTCTCGGGGATCGAGACCAACCTCGATTATCTGCGCGCCATCGCCGGTTCCGAGCTCTTCGCCTCGGGCCGGGTCGCCACCACGGCGTTGCGCGACTTCCCCTATGCGCCGCGCAGCATCGAGGTGCTGGTCCCCGGCGCGCAATCGAGCCTGCAGGAACTGCCCGGCCGCATCGGGCTCTGGCATGTGGGCGTGCCGCCGAGCGGGCCGATGGATGCGCGCTCGTTCCGCGACGCCAACGCCCTCGTGGGCAACCCGCCCGATACCTGCGCCCTGGAACTCACCGTGTCCGGGCCGACCCTGCGGTTCCACGCCGCCGCCACCGTGGCCCTCGCCGGGGCCGCGATGACCACGCGCCTCGACGGGGTCGCGCAGCCTCACGGGAAGGCTTTCGCGGTCGAGCCCGGCCAGACGTTGAGCGTCGGCGCCATCGCCGGCCCCGGCCAGCGCAGCTACCTCGCCCTGCGCGGCGGTTTCGCCGCGCCGGTCGTCCTCGGCTCTCGGGCGACCTTCGCGCTCGGCGCCTTCGGCGGCCACGCCACCGGCGTCCTGAAGGCCGGCGACGTCCTCCACCTCGGCGATGCGCCCGAGGTCGAGGCCTCGATGCCCGAGCCTGCGCCCCTCACCCATGCCTGGGAGATCGGCGTAGTCTACGGGCCGCACGGCGCGCCGGACTTCTTCCGGGACGAGGACATTTCGGACTTGTTCTCAGCCTCTTACGAGGTTCACTTCAACTCGGCCCGCACCGGCGTGCGTCTCGTCGGCCCGACCCCGCTCTGGGCGCGCAGCGACGGCGGCGAGGCGGGGCTGCACCCGTCGAACCTCCACGACAACGCCTACGCCATCGGCTCCATCGACTTCACCGGCGACATGCCGATCCTCCTGGGGCCGGACGGCCCGAGTCTCGGCGGCTTCGTCTGCCCGGCGGTGATCGCCCGCGACGAGCAGTGGAAGATGGGCCAGCTGCGGCCGGGGGATACGGTGCGGTTCAGGGCGGTGGCGCGGGCGGGGGACGATACCTTCGTCCTGTCCCAACCACATCCTCATCCTGAGGCGCCGGAGCGTAGCGGAGGCCTCGAAGGAGGGCTCCAGAGAACGCCGCGCCCCCTGGAGGCCTCCTTCGAGGCCGCTTGCGCGGCACCTCAGGATGAGGTCGTTGGATTGGGGGGAGGGAAAGATCGCGCCGGCTCGCCCATCCTCGCCACCGACTCCTCCGGTCCCGTGCCGGTGGTCTACCGCCGCCAGGGCGACGACAACCTGCTGGTCGAATACGGGTCGATGGCCCTCGATATCGGCATCCGCCTGCGGGTCCACCTCCTGGCCGAAGCGGTGGCCGAGGCGCGGTTGCCCGGTCTCATCGACCTGACGCCGGGTATCCGCTCGCTCCAGATCCATTACGACGGCACCACGCTGCCGCGATCCCGTCTCCTCGGGCAGTTGCGCGAGATCGAGGCCGCCCTGCCCGCCGTCGAGGACGTGACGGTGCCGAGCCGCGTGGTCTATCTGCCCCTGTCCTGGAACGACCCCCAGGCCGAACTCGCCATGCGCAAGTACCAGGAGCTTGTGCGCCCTAACGCGCCCTGGTGCCCCTCGAACATCGAGTTCATCCGCCGCATCAACGGGTTGGAGTCGGAAGCTGACGTAAAACGCATCATCTTCGATGCGAGCTATCTCGTGATGGGGCTGGGCGACGTCTATCTCGGCGCGCCGGTGGCGACACCAGTGGACCCGCGCCACCGCCTCGTCACCACCAAGTACAACCCCGCCCGTACCTGGACGCCGGAGAACGCGGTGGGCATCGGCGGCGCCTATATGTGCATCTACGGCATGGAGGGGCCGGGCGGGTACCAGCTCTTCGGCCGCACCATCCAGATCTGGAACACCTGGCGGATGACGAAGGAATTCGTCCCCGGCCATCCCTGGCTGCTGCGCCCGTTCGACCGCATTCGCTTCTTCCCCGTGAGCCACGACGAGCTGACGGAGGCGCGCGCCGCCTTCCCGCACGGGGCCTACCCGCTGAGGATCGAGGAGGGCACGTTCTCTTATGCCGAGCACCGGGCCGAGCTCGCCCGCAACGCCGTCGAGATCACGCAGGCCAAGCTGCGCCAGCAGACCGCCTTCGAGGCCGAGCGGCAGCGCTGGCAGGATGAGGGGCTCGACAGTTTCGTCGCCGACGAGGGTGCGCCCGTGGGCGAGGAGGACGCGGTGCCGGCCGGTCTTGTTGGTGTGCCGACCACCGTGCCGGGCAATGTCTGGAAGGTGCTGGTCGAGGAAGGCCAGAGCGTCGCGGCCGGCGAGACGGTGGCGATCCTCGAATCGATGAAGATGGAGATCGCCGTGTCCGCCCCGGTGGCGGGAATCGTGCGTGAGGTCCGGGTGAAGCCGGGCCGCACCCTGCGCGGCGGCGATCTCGTCGCCATCCTCCAAGAGATCTGAGCAGGTGAGAGAGCCGACCGACATGCTGCCGACCATCCTCGACCTGTCGACCCTGCGCGCCCTTTACGCGTCGGGCCGTGCCACCCCCGTCACCGTTGCTGAGGCCGTCGCCGAAAGGATGGAGGCGTCGACGGACCCCGCCATCTTCATCACCGCCCTCGACCGGGAGGCATTGGTGAGCGCGGCGCGGGACCTGATGGCGCGCCACCCCGAGCCGAACTCGTTGCCGCTCTGGGGCGTGCCCTTCGCGGTGAAGGACAATATCGACGTCGCCGGCCTGCCGACGACGGCGGCCTGCCCGGCCTTCGCCTACGATGCGAAAGCGGATGCCGAGGTGGTGGCGCGCCTCAAGGCGGCGGGTGCGTTCTGCACGGGCAAGACCAATCTCGACCAGTTCGCCACCGGCCTCAACGGCACCCGCTCGCCCTACGGCGCGCCGCGCAGCGTGTTCAGTGCCGCCCATGTCTCGGGCGGGTCGAGCTCCGGCTCTGCCGTCGCCGTGGCGGCGGGGCTCGCGAGCTTTTCGTTGGGCACCGACACGGCCGGCTCCGGCCGCGTGCCGGCGATGTTCAACAACCTCGTGGGGATCAAGCCGACGCCGGGCCTGTTCAGCACGACGGGTCTCGTCCCCGCCTGCCGCAGCCTCGACTGCATCAGCATCTTCGCGGCGACCGTGGGCGACGGTCTCGCGATCCGCCGCGTCGCGGAGGGGCTCGACGCCGCCGATCCGTTCTCGCGGCGGGCGGTGCCGCATTCCCTCCCCGCCCGGGGCCTGCGCTTCGGCGTCCCGACCCCGGCCGAGCGCGAGTTCTACGGCGATGCCGAGCGCGAGGCGCTCTACGATGCGGCCATCGCCCGCCTCGAAGCGCTGGGCGCCGTGGCGGTGCCGTTCGATTACGCGCCGTTCCGCGAGATCGCGACCCTGCTCTATAACGGGCCGTGGGTCGCCGAGCGCCTGGCCGCCATCGCCGGGTTCTTCGCCGGGAACGCCGACGCCCTCGACCCGAGCGTGAGGAGCATCGTCGAGTCCGCCAAGGACTACAGCGCCGTCGATGCGTTCGAGGGCCGCTACGCGTTCGAGGCCCTGCGGCGGCGCACCGAGGCGACCTGGGCGGAGGTCGACATCCTGCTCCTGCCGACCTCGCCCACCACCTACACGGTGGAAGAGATGCTGGCCGACCCGATCCGCCTCAACAGCCATTTCGGGCATTACACCAACTTCGCCAACCTTCTCGGCCTCGCCGCGATCGCGGTGCCCGGAGGCTTCGGCGCCGATGGATTGCCCGGCGGCGTGACGCTCGTCGGCCCCGGCTTCAGCGACGAGGCTTTGGGCCACTGGGCCGACGCGCTCCACCGCGCGGCGGAGTGCGGAATGGGGATCGCGCGCGACGCGGTTCCGCCCGAGGCGAGCCGGGTGCCGGCCCCGGAGGCGGACGAGATCGCCATCGCGGTGGTGGGCGCCCATCTCACGGGCCTGCCTCTCAACCACCAGCTCACCGATCTCGGCGGCAGGAAGGTGCGGGCGGCGCGGACCTCGGGCGCGTACCGCCTCTACGCCCTGCCCGGCACCCGGCCGGCCAAGCCCGGCCTGGTCCACGAGCCGGGCTTTGCCGGCGGCGGGCTGGAGGTCGAGATCTGGGCACTGCCCCCGGCGGGCTTCGGCCGCTTCACCGCCGCGATCCCCGCCCCCCTCGGCATCGGCAAGCTCACCCTGGAGGACGGCTCGGACGTCTCCGGGTTCCTGTGCGAGGCCCATGCGGTGGCGGGCGCCGAGGACATCACAATCCACGGCGGCTGGCGCGCCTATCTCGCCTCCCGCTGAAGCGTCCCGTCAGGGCGCGGGCTGCGATCCGGCCTCCGGCGAAGCGGGAATCCCGCCCCCCGGCGACCACAGCCGCTCGCCAAAGAAGCGCTCGCGCAGGAGCATCACCAGGGCCGCGCGCTTGTGCGGGAAATCGAAGGTCTTGATCCGCGCGAAGCCCGACCGCTCCAGGTTGCGCAATTGCTGGACATGGTCCGCCTTGGGCTCGCCGACGATCCGCTCCGTGCGCGGGTCGTCGAGGAAGAGCGCGTGCATCAGCGAGGGTAGCCAGGCCGAGATGTAGGCCTTGCCGCGAAACCGGCTCTCGCCGATCAGGACATGCCAGCCGCGATCGTAATCCTGCACGTCGTAGAACGGGGCGAGGCGGTTCTCCTTGGCCCAGTAGATCTCGAAATAGCCGAAGGCCTCTCCGCCGATCGTTCCGATCAGCGGGATCATGTGCGGGTCGGCGATGAGGCCCGCGAGATAGGCCTCGTGCTTGTCGCGCCCGCCGGCCTCGCCCCAGGCGGCATCGACCACCGGATCGTTGAACCAGCGATGCAGGGTATCGACGTCGTCGATTGTGGCGGCGCGGAACGCCACGGCCTGTCCGAGCCAGGGGGTGAAGCGGGAATAGATCACGCCCTTGGGCTTCGGCGGCCGTTGCGGATGGCGCTTGCCGCCGCTCATCACCGGCCGCGCCGGAAAATCGCGCGCTGCCAGGTTGGCGAGCCAGGGCTCGGGCCGCTGCCACAGCATCGTCGGATCGACGCCGAGGCCGTCTCCCTCCCGCACGGCGAGGCCGCGTTCCATCAGGGGATCGGCGAGGCTGGCGAAACTCGCGGGATCGAGCCCGATCCACCCGGCCTCGGGATGGGTCGCCGAGACCATCTCGAAGGCCGCCGTGACGCTGGCGAGGACGTCTCGCGGGTCCGGCTTCGTCGGCTCCTCAATGGAAAGATGCGGGCCGGTTCCCCCCTGCAGGCGCAGGCGCAGACCCACCCGGCCCTCCGCCACGACGCTGAGCCGGTCGCCGTCGCGATAGACGTCCAGGGGACGGCCCGTCGCTTCGCCGCATCGAAAGGGTGCTGTCGTCCGAAGCATCGCGTCTCGTCGTTGGCTGGAACAGGCATCCGCGAAGCGGGACGCCCTTTTGGGAGAGGACGACCGGCGGCGCGGTAAATTTAGTGGCGCGCACGAAACTCCCGCCGATCGCGCGCGGCGCGGCCGGACGACCCGGCACCGTCCGGTCCGCGTCCTCACCTCACACGGCCTATCTAACGCGTTGCGGGTAAGGTATTCTCGATACAACCGATCACGATCCGAAGATGTCGCCGCTCATGCAATGGATGATCCGCGGCCATGCAAAGCCGCGATTCGGGCGGGTGCGGTGTCTTCCGGCAGCATAAGTCCTTCCCAGCGAGCCTAAATCTCCACCAAACCATGATTCTCGACTATCCGATACGAGTTTAGAAGACTTCTAATTCAAATATTTTCTGACAAAAGCGCCCTTGTAAGTCTGCGAAATTTCCCACTTTAGCCTCGTTATCTGAGGTGGGGGTGGCACTTGCCCGGCTGTTTGGCGCGGCGGGGTGGCTTCGCCCGGTTTCGTCCTGGCCTGCACATTCGAAGAAGGTCGTCCATGGGACAACGTCATACGCACGAGACGCGCCGCGACATCGACGCTCCGCTCCTGGCCGTTCTCGTCGCCGAACAATCGGGCCTGGTCGCCTACGCGACGCAGATCCTGCACGATCGCTCGGCGGCCGAGGACGTGGTGCAGGAGGTGGTGCTCAAGCTTTGCGAGGAGCCGGCCGCCGACCTGCGGCAGGGCCGCCGCATCGAGGCGCCGGTGCCTTACCTGCGGCGGATGGTGCGGAACGCCGCCATCGACTGGGCGCGCCGGACCTTGCGCGAGCGCTGCCGCTTCGTGCCGGACGAACTGGCCGAGGCCGTCGCCGCTCCCTGCGCCTGCCCTCAGGATCGTCTCGAACAATGCCAGGCCCTGAAGGCCGCCCTGGCCGCACTGGAGACGACGTCGGAGCGCACCCGCCGGGTCTTCCTCGCCCACAGGATCGACGGCGTGCCGCAGACCGTCCTCGCCCGCGAGAACGGCGTCTCCCCGACGCTGGTGAATTTCATGATCCGCGACGGCACGGCCCTGTGCCGATCCGCGGCGTCCTGAGCAGGTCTCGCACCGGTACGGACCACCGCCATCCGGCAGGGGACGCTTTCAGGGAAAGGGGGGTCGGATGGCGCTCGAAGCGACGTCCGATGGCGCTCGAAAGCACCGTCTCGTGGCGGTGGCGATGACGCGCGCCACGATCGTCACAAGATCGTTGTTCACCAGGGACTTGAAAGAAACCTGGTGGAGCTGAGCGGGATCGAACCGCTGACCTCCGCAGTGCGATTGCGGCGCTCTCCCATCTGAGCTACAGCCCCGTTTCGAGGTGCCGGCCTTGTAGGCGCGCGTACCTCGACCTGTCAATTCCGGAATTCCCGACGTTAGACCCGAGCCTGACAAGGCGGGGCGAACGAGGACATCAGACCGCGCATGTATGCTCTTCTCTGGCTCTTCGACACCGTCGTGCAGCTCTTCATCTATGTGCTCATCGCCAGCGCCGTGCTGAGCTGGCTCGTGGCCTTCAACGTGGTCAACGTGCGCAACCCGATCGTCTCCCAGATCGGCGAGGTGCTGTATCGGCTGACCGAGCCGGTCCTTCGCCCGATCCGCAGCATCCTGCCCAATCTCGGCGGCATCGACCTGTCGCCGATCGTCCTCGTGCTCCTGCTGCTCTTCGTGAGCCGCCTCCTGCACGAGGTCATTCCGCCCCAGACCGTCGTCTATGGCGGCTGAGGCCGCGCCGCGCTGAAGGCACAAGAAACACTCCGAGGGACGACCAAGAGATGAAGACCAATCCCGGCCGATTCTTCGAGGATTACCGACTCGGCGAGACCATCCGCCATGCCACGCCGCGCACGGTGACGAGCGGTGACGTCGCGCTCTATACCTCGCTCTACGGGCCACGCTTCGCGGTGCAGTCCTCGGATGCTTTCGCCAAGGCGATCGGCTACCCGCAGAGCCCGCTCGACGACCTCCTCACCTTCCACGTCGTGTTCGGCAAGACGGTGCCGGACATCTCCTTGAACGCACTCGCCAATCTCGGCTACGCCGAGGGCGGCTTCCGCCGGCCGGTCTATCCCGGCGAGACCCTGTCCACGGTCTCCGAGGTGATCGGCCTCAAGGAAAGCTCGAACCGCCAGACCGGCGTGGTCTACGTCCGCTCCACCGGGTCCGACGCCAACGGCGAGACGGTTCTGAGCTATTGCCGCTGGGTGCTGGTCAAGAAGCGCGATCCGGAAGCGAAGATCGAGCAGGAGCACGTCCCGACCTTCGCCAAGGTTGTCGACCCGGCCGATCTCGCCGGCGCCCTGCCGCCGCTGAACGTCGGCGCCTACGATCTCGACCTTGCCGGCTCTCCGCACCGGTTCGGCGACTACGTGGTCGGCGAGAAGATCGACCATGTCGATGGCATGACCGTCGAGGAGGCCGAGCACCAGATCGCCACGCGCCTCTACCAGAACACCGCCAAGGTGCATTTCGACGGCTTCGCCGCCAAGGATACCCGGTTCGGCCGTCGCCTGATCTATGGCGGCGTGGTGATCTCGCTGGCCCGCGCGCTGAGCTTCAACGGCCTCGGCAACGCCTTCGCGCTGGCCGGCATCAATGCCGGTCGCCACGTGGCGCCGCTCTTTGCCGGTGATACGGTCTATGCCTGGAGTGAAGTGCTTGAAGCCGCAGAGCTTCCCGGCCGTTCCGATATCGGCGCCCTGCGCCTGCGTACCGTGGCTACCAAGAACCAGCCCTGCGGCGCCCATCCGGACAAGACCGGCGACGGCTACGACCCCGCCGTGATCCTCGACTTGGATTACTGGGCCTTCATGCCGCGCTGACGCGTGCTCAACTCCCGGCGAACAGGCCCATCACGGTTTGCCGCAGCGGGTTCTCGGGGTTCGACAGCAACCGGATCGCCATCGCGCAGGCGATGGTGACCAGCAGCGGCCGGATCAGCTTCGCACCGAGGCGGATCGCCAGGATCGAGCCGATCTGGGCCCCGATGAAGGCTCCGAAGGCCATGGCGATGCCGATGGTCCAGACCACATGGCCCGAGGCCGCGAACAGAGCGAGGCTGCCGAGGTTGCTGGCGGCATTGGCGAGCTTGGTATGGGCGGTGGCGCGCACCACGCCGAGGCCGAGGAGCGTCACGAACCCGATCATGTAGAACGCGCCGGCGCCCGGGCCGAACACACCGTCGTAGAAGCCGACGGCGGGCGCCCAAGTGAGCGCGAACAGGCCGGGCCGCATCCGCGCCGCCGCGTCCTCGCTGCTCATCCGCCGGGCGAAAGCGAAATAGAACGCGATCCCGATCAGCAGCACAGGAACGGCCGCGTCGAGGACGGGGCGCGGCAGTAAGCTAACGCAGAGCGCACCGCCGATCGAGGCAAGACCGGCGGCAAGCGCGATCTTCCAGGCCGCCGGCCAATGGATGTGGCCCCGCCGCGCGAAAGCGATGGTCGATGAGACGGCCCCCGCACTGCCCTGAAGCTTGTTGGTGGCGATGGCGCTCACCGGATCGAGTCCGGAGAGGAGCAGGGCCGGCACCGTGATGAGGCCGCCGCCGCCCGCGATGGCATCGACACACCCGGCCGCCACGGCCACCGCGAACAGGCTCGCGACGAGGCTGATGTCGACACCCAAGATCATTCCGTTCTCTCCTCCGTCCGGTCGCGACCGACCGAATGCCGGCGGGAGGCGGATGGTTCTTTTAGTTGCGCACGATCACCTTCGTGCCGACCTTCACCCGGTCGTAGAGGTCGACCACATCCTTGTTGGTCATGCGGATGCAGCCCGACGAGACGGCGGCGCCCATGGTCTCCGGCTCGTTGGAGCCGTGGATACGGTAGAGCGAGGAGCCGAGATACATCGCCCGTGCGCCAAGGGGGTTGTCCTGGCCGCCGGCCATGAAGCGAGGCAGGTCGGGCCGCCGCGCCAGCATCTGCGCCGGAGGGCGCCAAGCCGGCCATTCCTTCTTCATCGTCACCGACTTCTGGCCGGACCAGGAGAAGCCCTGACGGCCCACCCCGACCCCGTAGCGCACAGCCTGGCCACCGCCGAGCACATAGTAGAGCCGCCGCTGACTCGTCGAAACCACGATGGTGCCGGGCTTCTCCGCCCCCTTCCACGCAATCGTCTCGCGCGGGATCGCCTGCTCCTTGAAAATGTTCATGAAGTCGGCGATCGGCCCGCTGTCGAACGGGTTGCCGGCGCTGGCGCCGCCGCACGTGGCGAAGCCCATGCCCATCGCGAGAACCGTGGCGGCGAAAAGGGAGCGCGTGCCCATTGTAATCGTCTCCGTCCGGACCTGGACAGGCGGCGCGTTGCACCCCGTCTCCCATTCCGGCGAGGTCCAGCCTCGATGAGCCGGACTTCAGATGATCGGGCCGGCAGACTTGGCCGGATGGTTAAGGACGGTCAACCCGCTGCGATGCGAACGGAATATGCTGTGGGATTGGAGCAACGGCTGTGATTCGAACTGCCATTCGACTGTTTGACAGAATGTCGCAGGTTATTGCGTTGCGGGAACTTTCGCACCACCCTCAGTTTCGTGACCTCATCGCCGACCAGTTCCGCCGCTGCCCCTCTGGAGGCAGGATGCTTCGCTTCGACCGCCCCGAAAGGGCAGGCGGTCGTCCGTCTGCGCTCGGCGCTGTCGACCATGCTGGTGTTGCTCTCCCTGCTCGTGATGGTGCTGTCGAGCCTCCCGCAAGGGTTGTGGGCCGGTGGCGTCGGGGCGCCGGTCTCGAGCCAGTGGCCCGATGGTTTCACGAGCCAGGGCGAAGCGCCTTCGACTGGTTCCGCATCGCATCTGGAGATCGACGACGCTGTGACGCCGTCCTCCCTATCTGGATCGCGGCTCCTCGGTGAAGCCTTGGAGCCGGCCTTGCGAGGTCGTTCCGCCCTGTCGCTCGGGATCAGCGCGGATGCACCGCTCTACCGCCCTCCCAGGACGACGGCGTGAGAGCTTGGCCGCGGCGTTTTGACCACCCGGCCGCGTAGATCGTCCTTTTACCGGCTCGCGTCGCGCGATCGCCAAGATTGTGAACGATTTCTGAAGCCGTGATGTGTGTGGTCGGCCCCTAGTCGGCCGACGCATGCCCAATGACGCCATGGCCGCCTCGCGTGGCCCAGCGATTGCCACGGTGCCGAAGTCGCTTCGCGGATCTTCGCCCGGGACTTGAGTGTCAGAGCTGCCAATCCGCCGGGCGGGTTGCGATCGACCGCGTATCGCACAGGAGCGAAATCATCGTGACGTCTACTGCCCTCCGTACCCGACGTGTCTGGCCGGCCTCCCTGGCTGCTGCCTCCGTCATGGTCGCCCTGTCCGCCTGCAATCAGAAGCAGCAGGCCGCGGCTCCGGTTCCGAGCCCACCCGCCGAAGTGAGCATCGTCACCGTCCGCGAGCAGCCGATCCCTTATCTCCGCGACCTCCCCGGCCGCGTCGCGCCCCTGCGCATCGCCGAAGTGCGTTCCCGCGTCTCCGGTCTCGTGGTCAAGCGCACGTTCGAACAGGGCAGCTTGGTCAAGGAAGGCGACATCCTCTACAAGATCGATCCCGCCCCGTTCGAGGCGGAACTCGCCAGCGCAGAGGCAGCGCTCGCCCGCACGGAGGCCGCCCAGGTTCTCGCCGGCCAGCAGGCCGACCGACTCGAGCAGCTCCTGTCCCGCCAGACCGCGAGCCAGGCGCAGTACGATAGCGCCTATGCCGGCCTGAAACAGGCCCAGGCCGAAGTCGCCGGCGCCAAAGCCGCCCGCGACCGGGCCAAGCTGAACCTCAACTATACCGACGTCCGCGCCCCGATCTCCGGCCGGATCGGCCGCGCCCTTCTCACCGAGGGTACGTTGGTGGAACAGGGGGCCACCGCCAACCTCGCCACGATCCAGCAACTCGATCCGATCTACGTGGACATCACCCAGTCCGTCGGCGAGCTGAACAAGCTCCGCAGGGACCTCGCCAGCGGCGAACTCTCGCGCCTGTCCAACGACACCGCCAACGCGCATCTGATTATGGATGACGGTTCTCTCTACGGCTCGGCCGGCAAGGTGCTGTTCTCCGATGTCACCGCCGATCCGAGTACCGGACAGGTCACCCTGCGCGTGCTCTTCCCGAACCCGCATGACGAGCTGTTCCCGGGCATGTATGTCCGCGCCCGCATCAAGCAGGGCATCGACGTCGATGCCATCGCGGTGCCTCAGCAGGCGATCCAGCGCACCAATGACGGCAAGGCCGAGGTCTGGGTGGTCGGCAAGGATGACAAGGTGATGCTCCAGCCTGTGGAGGTCGGACCCGTCGTCGATTCCCAGTGGGTCATTCGCGACGGGCTCAAGTCCGGCGACCGCGTCGTCGTGGAGGGCGTCCAGAAGATATCGGTCGGTTCGTCGGTCAAGACCGTCGAGATGAAGGTGGCTGCCCAGGCGGAGGCCAAACCCTACGATACCGATCTCGACGACAAGTCGGCCGCCGCGCAGCCCGCTTCCGCTCAGGTGCGCTGAACCATGGCCCGCTTCTTCATCGATCGCCCGATCTTCGCATGGGTCGTTGCGCTTTTCATCTGCCTCGGCGGGATCTTGTCGATTCCGAGCCTGCCGGTGGCGCAGTATCCCGTCATCGCTCCGCCCTCGATCGCCCTCTCCACCTCCTATCCCGGAGCGTCGGTCGAGAACCTCTATACCGGCACCACCCGCCTCATCGAGGATGAGCTCAACGGCGCGGCCAACATCCTCAGTTTCGAATCCGCGAGCGATGCGTTCGGTGTCATCGAAATCACGGCGCAGTTTCAGCCGGGCACGGATTCAAGTCTCGCGGGCGTCGAGGTTCAGAACCGCCTCAAGCGCGTCGAGGCGCGCCTGCCGGCCGAGGTACGCCAGCAGGGCACGCTGGTTGAGGAAGCCTCAGCCGCGACACTGAACATCATCACCCTGATCTCGCCCGACAAGTCGATGGACGAGATTGCGCTGGGCGACTTCCTCATCCGCAACGTCATCAACGAGATCCGCCGTATCCCCGGTGTGGGTCGCGCAACGCTCTACTCCACCGAGCGCAGTCTCCGCATCTGGATCGATTCCGACAAACTACGCGGCCTGTCCCTGAACGCGTCCGACGTCTCGAAGGCGATCACCAACCAGAACGTCCAGATCGCATCGGGCGCCGTCGGCGCCATGCCGAGCCCGGCCTCGAACACCGTTAACTTTCCCATCATAGTCAAGGGTCAGATGACGGCGCCTGAGGAGTTCGGCGCCATCGTCCTGCGAGCCAACCCGGACGGGTCGAATGTGCGCCTGCGCGACATCGCCCGGATCGAGCTCGGCGGTGAAGACTATAAGTTCACCACCCGCCTGAACGGCGGTGAAGCGGCGGGCATCTCGGTGACCCTGGCGCCGGACGGCAACGCCCTCGAGACCGCCTCCGCCATCCGCGCGAAGATGGAGGAGCTGTCGCAGTTCTTCCCGTCCAACGTGCAATGGGACATCCCCTACGACATCACGCCCGCCGTCGAGGCCTCGATCAAGAAGGTGCTGATGACGCTGGTAGAGGCCGTCATCCTCGTCTTCGTGGTGATGTTCCTGTTCCTCCAGAACATCCGTTACACCCTGATCCCGACCATCGTCGTTCCGATTGCCCTCATGGGGACCTGCACGGTGATGTTACTCGCCGGCTTTTCGGTGAACGTGCTGACGATGTTCGGCATGGTGCTGGCCATTGGCATCCTCGTCGACGACGCCATCGTGGTCGTCGAGAATGTCGAGCGCATCATGAACGAGGAAGGGCTGTCTCCGAAGGAGGCGACCCGAAAGGCGATGAGCCAGATCACCGGCGCCATCATCGGCATCACCCTGGTGCTGATCGCCGTCTTCATCCCGATGGCGTTCTTCCCCGGCTCGGTGGGCATCATCTACCGTCAGTTCTCCATTGCCATGGTGACGTCCATCGGCTTCTCGGCGCTTCTCGCCCTGACGCTGACGCCGGCTCTCTGCGCCACCCTGCTCAAGCCCATCGAGAAGGGCCACGGCCATTCCAAGGGCGGCGTGTTCGGCTGGTTCAACCGGATCGTCGACCGCGAGACCGCGCGGTACGGCCGCGGCGTGGCAGGGATGATCAAGCGCTCGGGCCGGGTGATGATAGTCTACCTCGCCCTCGTCATCGGACTCGCCTTCGCCTTCGTGCGGATGCCGGAAGGCTTCCTTCCGGTGGAGGACCAGGGCTTCTTCACGGTCGATATCCAGACTCCTCCCGGCTCGTCCTTCAACCGCACCCTCAACGCCGTGAAGGCGGTGGAGGAGCACCTGATGGCCCAGTCCGGCGTCGCCACGGTGACGGTGGTCAACGGCTTCTCGTTCTCCGGTCAGGGCCAGGTGACGAGCCAGGCCTTCGTGACGCTGAAGCCCTGGGGTGAGCGCGACGCGGCCAACTCGGCGGCTGCCTTGGTGGAGGGGACCAACAAGGCGCTCGGCACCTATAAGGACGCCGTGATCCAGGCGCTTGAGCCGCCGCCGATCGACAACCTCGGCAACGCTTCGGGCTTCAGTTTCCGCCTTCAGGATCGCGCCCAGAAGGGCTACTCGGCCCTGATGGCTGCACAGGAGCAACTGCTCTCCCTCGCGAAGAAAAGCCCGATCCTGCAGAAGGTTTATGTCGAGGGGCTACCTCCGGCACCGCAAGCGGAACTCGTCATCGATCGCGAGAAGGCGGCGGCCCTGGGCGTCGACTTCGAGGAGATCAACAACACGATCCAGGTCAATCTCGGTTCGGTCTATACCAACGACTTCCCGAACCGGGGCAAGATGCAGCGCGTCATCGTGCAAGCCGAAGACAGCCAGCGCCTCAAGGCGGCCGACCTGCTGAACTACGGGGTGAAGAACAGCCAGGGCGCGATGGTGCCGATGTCGTCCTTCGCCGATCTCAAATGGAGTGTCGGGCCGGCGCAGATCATCGGCTTCAACGGCTACCAGTCGGTGCGCATCACCGGCGAGCCGGCAGCAGGCTATACCTCCGGCGATGCGATCGCCGAGATGGAGCGTCTGATGCAGCAGTTGCCCAAGGGCTTCGGCTACATTTGGACTGGCCAGTCGCTGCAGGAGAAGCAGGCCGGCAGTCAGGCGACGCTGCTGCTGGCCCTGTCGATCCTGATCGTCTTCCTATGTCTCGCCGCCCTTTACGAGAGCTGGTCGATCCCGTTCTCGGTGCTGCTGGTGATCCCGCTCGGCGTCATCGGCTCGGTGGCGGCGGTTTACCTGAGGGGCATGCCCAACGACGTCTACTTCAAGATCGGGCTCATCACGATCATCGGCCTCTCGGCCAAGAACGCGATCCTGATCGTGGAGTTCGCCAAGGACCTGTGGCGGCCGGGCAAGTCCCTGGTCGATGCGACCATCGAAGCCTCCACGCTCCGCTTCCGGCCGATCGTGATGACCTCGCTGGCCTTCATCTTCGGTGTGGTGCCCCTGGCCATCGCTTCGGGCGCGGCTTCGAAGAGTCAGCAGGCCATCGGTACCGGCGTGCTCGGCGGCATGATTTCCGCCACGATCCTGGCAGTCCTCTTCGTGCCGGTCTTCTTCGTCTTCGTCATGCGCCTGTTCAGGACGAAGCCGGTCGAGCACGAGCCGAAAGCGGCCGAGACGGGTTCGATTCCGTCGAGCCATCACGCTCCGGCGGAGTAGGATCGGTTCTTCTCCGCATACCGGGAGAGGAGCCTCGACATGAAAAAGGCCTGGAGCCGGGGAGAACCCGGTTCCAGGCCTTTTTTCTTGAGATACTCACTTGGCGGCCGGGCTGACTGCCCGGTCGCCGCCTCCTAACGGAAGGCTCAGGCAGTCTCGAGCAGGCGGCGGGCGATGACCTGGGCCTGGATCTCCGCGGCACCCTCGAAGATCGAGAGGATGCGCGCATCGCAGAGCACACGGCTGACCGCGTATTCCAACGCGAAGCCGTTACCGCCATGGATCTGGAGGGCATTGTCCGCTGCCGCCCAGGCGACGCGGGCGCCGAGCAACTTGGCCATGCCGGCCTCGAGATCACAGCGCTTGCCCTCATCCTTCTCGCGGGCGGAGAAGTAGGTGAGCTGGCGCGCGATGTTGATCTCCACCGCCATCATGGCGATCTTGTCGGCGACGCGGGGGAAGTTGATCAGTGCCTTGCCGAACTGCACCCGATCCTCGGCGTAGCGCAGGCCGAGGTCGAGGGCGTTCTGAGCCACGCCGATGGCGCGGGCCGCCGTCTGGATGCGGGCGGATTCGAAGGTCTGCATGAGCTGGGTGAAGCCCTTGCCTTCGACTTCGCCGAGGAGGTTGGCCGCCGGCACTTCGAAATTGTCGAAGGCGAGCTCGTATTCCTTCATGCCGCGATAGCCGAGCACGTGGATCTCGCCGCCGGACAGGCCGGCCACCGGGAAGGGATCCGCATCGGTGCCGCGCGGCTTTTCAGCAACGAGGAGCGACAGACCCCGGTGACCCTTTTCCTCGGGCTTGGTGCGCACGAGGCAGGTCATGATGTCGGCGCGGACCGGATGCGTGATCCAGGTCTTGTTGCCCGAGATCTTCCAGACGTCGCCGTCCTTCACGGCCTTGGTCCGGAGGGACGCGAGGTCGGAGCCGGTATTCGGCTCGGTGAACACGGCGGTAGGGAGCGTGTCGCCCGAGGCGATGCCCGGAAGGAAGCGATGCTTCTGCTCCTCGGTGCCGCCACACAGGATCAGTTCGGCGGCAATCTCCGAGCGGGTGCCCAGCGACCCGACGCCGATATAGGCGCGAGAGAGTTCCTCCGAGACCACGCACATGGAGATCTTCGGCAAGCCCATGCCGCCGTATTCCTCCGGAATCGTGAGGCCGAAGACGCCGAGCTCGGCCATCTTGGTGACGATCTCCATGGGGATGTAGGCGTTCTGGCTGTGCCACTCATGGGCGTGCGGCACGACTTCGGCGAGACCGAAGCGGCGCATCTCCGAACGGATCGCCTCCATGTCCTCGTCGAGACCGGATTTGCCGATGGTGGCAGAGCCGCCGTTATCGCGGATGCGTGCCACGAGTGCGGCACGGTTCTCAGGCGTGTTGCCCTCGGCGATCATGCTCTCGACGGCATCCGTCCGGAACTTCATGACCTCGCGGGCGGACAGCCCCAGCGAGCCGGTCGGACGCACGATCTCGCCCTGGCTCATGGGAATGCCGGAGAACATCTGGTCGAGATATTCTCCGATACCGATCTTCACGAGGAGCGCCTCCGTCTCCCCGAACTCACCGGTTTCGGTCAGGCGCGCCGCATAGGCGCCGAGTTCACGCACGCCCTCGGCATAGGTGGCGAGCCAGGCGAGGCCGTGGGCCGCATGCTGCTCGGCCTCGAGCTTCTCAGGCGAGATCTTGCCCTCGGCGGAGAGGACCTTCGCGCGAACTCGGCGGGTCGCCTCGGCGACGAGGGCCTTGGCGGCTTCGCCGGCGCCCTGGGCCAGTGTCAGGAGATCCTGCGGTTCGGTGGAGATGGCCGGGGAAGCGGACATGGTTCGAATCTCTCAAATCAGAATGAGGGTTGGCGCTCATTATAGGCAGGTTTGCCAAGTCTGTAGAGGCGTCTCGCCGCAGCGCGGCACTATCCCACCTGAATTCATTATTTCTTGTCGTGAAAAGCCTCGTTCTGCTCGGCAAAGCCAGGAGATCTGAATTTTATTGAGAGACGAATCAAAGAAAAACTCATCTTCGGCTGGCGACCGCGACCCCAATCGTGGCCACCGCCATGCCGGCCATCTGAATCGGGGCCAGTGTCTCGCCGAACAGGAGATAGGCCATCGCCGCCGAGACCGGGGGGACCAGGAAGAGCAGGGAGGCGACGCCGGCCACCTCGCCGCGCCGGATCAGGGCGAGAAGAAGCAGGATACCCGCCACCGAATTCACCAGGATCGACCACGCCAGTCCGCCCCAGAGCGGCAGGGACGCGTCGAAACGGCCGGTGCCGAACAGAAGCGCCGCCGGCACGGCAAGGAACGCGGCCCCGACGAACTGGATCGCCGCATTCGGCAGCAATTCGGCCTGCCCCGCATGGCTTTTCTGCCACAAAGTGCCGATGGTCATCGCCACCATGGCCCCGAGGCAGGCAACGAGAGGCAACGCCGGGATGCCGGACGCGTCCGCCGCACCGATCTTCGGGGCGAGCACGAGAAGCGCACCGGCAAAGCCCGTGGCGATCCCGGCCCAGCGACGCGGGCTGACGACCTCGCCGAGGAACGGTCGCGCCATCGCTGCCGTCAGAAGGGGCTGGAGACTGCCGACCAGGGCAGCGATGCCCGATGGCAGACCACGCTCCACCGACCAGAATACGCCGATGACGTAGATGCCCTGCATCAGCACGCCGGCCACCAGGGCATCGCGCCATCCCGCGCGGCTGCGAGGCCACCTCGCGCCGAGGCCGAAGGTGATGACGCCCAGAACGATGGCGACGCCGACGAGCCGGACGGCGACGAAGGTGAAGGCCTCCGCATGGGGCGCCACGAAACGTGCGGCGACGAAGCCCGACGCCCAGATCAGGACGAAGACCGACGAGACCACGGGAGCGGGCAAGGTGCGGGTTGGGGAAGCCGGCGTATCGACTGACATGACGGTGGCGCAGGCAACACACCGAACCGCTGAACACAAGCCGCACCGGTAACGGGCGGTACTGCATCGACCTGACGACCGACCCGGACGTTGCGCCGTCGCCCGGCCTCGCGTTTAGACAGTCTGTATCGTCGAGCCCCACAGATCACGAGAAGCGCCCCACCTGCCGTGAGCCGTCTCCGCAACAGCGCCAACATCGCCAGCCTCGCCGCCCAGCGCTTCGTCTCACATGACGGCTGGGCGATCGCGAGCCATATCGCTCTCTCGATCCTGACCTCGCTGTTTCCCTTCCTGATTCTGCTCGCGGCTTTGGCCGGCCTCCTTGGCACCAAGTCGCTCGCCGACGAAGCCGGCATCCTCATTTTCGATGCGTGGCCTCGCGAGGTGGCCAAACCCATTGCCGGGGAGGTTCACCGGGTGCTCACCGAGCAGCGCGGCGGCGTGCTCACCATCGGTGCTCTCCTTGCCCTCTACTTCTCGTCCTCGGGTGTCGAAAGCCTGAGGGTGGGGCTCAACCGTGCCTATGGCCTGCGCGAGACCAGGCCATGGTGGCTCACCCGCCTCGAATCGATCGGCTATGTCGTCTGCGGCGCCTTCGCCATGCTCGCCTTCGCTTTGCTGGTTGTCCTGGGGCCGCTGATCTGGCGCAGGGTCATCGACGTGGCGCCGGGGCTCGAGCCGTTGAGCCTCACTGTCGCCCTCGGCCGCATCGGCATCACCGCCTTTCTTCTCGCGGCGGTTCTCGTCATCGCCCACAAATTCGTGGCGGCCGGCCGCCGTCCGATCCTCTCGGTGCTGCCCGGCGTCGTGGTGACGCTGGTGCTTTGGTTCCTGGCCGGCCTCGGGTTCGGCTTCTACCTCGACCGATTCTCCACCGCTTACGCCTCCACCTATGGCGGATTGGCGACCGCGATGGTCTTTCTGGTTTTTCTCTACTGGCTCGCCGCGATGTTCCTGTTCGGTGGCGAAATCAATGGCACCGTCATTGCAGCACGACGCCAGCGGCTCCAGGCCCGGATGCTGGCGAGACAGGCCGAGGCGCGCCGGCACTGAAGCAGGGTGCCGCCGCCGGCATGCCGACATCCACCTGTGACCTTCGCGGCCTATGCCGAACGGTCTCGCGCGGGCATGAGGGCGGCAGGGCTGGCGCGATGGTCGGTCGGAGGTTCAAGGGTAATGCGCATCAGGTTCGGCTGCGAGATGGGCTACGACTTCGCCTATCCTACTCCGATGATCGTCCGGTTGACGGCGCATCCGAGCCGGTTCGCGCGCTCGACCGAGCCGGACCGTCTGGCCATCGGCCCCGAGACGCCGCACGAAGTGTTCATCGACGATTTCGGCAACCGGTGCTGCCGCCTCGTGGCACCGGCGGGGGCGGTGACCCTGTCGGTGGAGGGCTGTCTCGATGATGACGGCGATCTCGATCCGGTCGTGCCGCACGCGATCCAGCATCCCATCGAGGATCTGCCTCTGGAGGCCCTGCCCTTCCTGGTGGCGAGCCGCTACTGCGAGTCCGATCTGCTCTCGAACGAAGCGTGGCGCCTGTTCGGCGATGTCCCGCCCGGATGGGCCCGCGCTCAGGCGGTCTGCGATTGGGTCCACGGCCATATCAGCTTCGGCTACGGCTATTCGAACGTAGACCGCACCGCTGCAGATGCCCTCGCCGTGGGGCGCGGGGTCTGTCGCGACTACGCTCACCTGTTCGTAGCGTTCTGCCGTGGCCTCAACATGCCGACGCGTTATTGCACCGGCTATCTCAGTTTCATCGGCGAACCAGAGCCGCATGCGCCCGGGGATTTCGCCGCCTGGACCGAAGTCTATCTCGGCGGCGCGTGGCATGTCTTCGACCCGCGCAACAACGCTCCTCGTCGGGGCCGCATCCTCGTCGCCCGGGGGCGCGATGCGGCGGATGTTCCATTGACCCATACGTTTGGATCGAACGTGCTGACGAAGTTCCGGGTCTGGGCTGAGGAAGAGGTGGAGATCGAGACCTCCGTCGGATAGTTCCCGGAGTGGCCCCCTCCCCGACGTCGGGGGAGGGGCGTTCATCTTAGGCCGCGAGTGCGAGGGCGGGCTCGGAGGCGTCCGCACCAGCCATGAACTGCGCCCGGGCGAGGTCGGCGAAGCGGCCGTTCTCCGCGACGAGTTCCTCGAAGGTTCCCGATTCGACGATCCGGCCCTCGTGGAAGACGAGGATGCGGTCGGCGTTGCGGATCGTCGCCAGACGGTGGGCGATGACGAAGGTGGTCCGGCCTTCCATCACGGCCTCGAGGGCACCCTGCAACTTGCGCTCTGTGGTCGCATCGAGAGCCGACGTCGCCTCGTCGAGGATCAGCACCGGCGGGTTCTTGAGCAACGCGCGGGCAATGGAGAGGCGCTGACGTTCGCCGCCGGAGAGCGAGCGGCCGCGCTCGCCGATGATCGTGTCGAGACCGTCGAACTGGCGATCCATGAACTCCGTCGCCTGGGCGCGGTCGAGGGCGTCGAGCATCTCCGCATCGGTGGCATCGGGACGGCCGACTTGGAGATTCTCGCGGATCGAGCGGGCGAACAGCATCGGCTCCTGGAACACCACGCCGATGTTGTGGCGCAGGGAGGCGAGGCCGATATCGCGGATGTCGGTACCGTCGATACGGATCGCGCCGGTATCCGGGTCGAACGCACGGTGCAGCAGACCCAGTGTGGTCGACTTACCCGAGCCGGTCGTTCCGACGAGGGCGATGGTTTGCCCGGCCTGCGCCGTGAAGGAGACACTCTCCACGGCCTTGCGGCGCGGGGTGTAGGAGAAGCCGACCTGATCGAAGGAGACCTCGCCCTCGAAACGGGCCACCTGCATGGCGCCGGGACGATCGTGGACGGCCGGGGTCGTGTCCAAGATCTCGAAATACTCGGCGATCTTGGGCATCTGCTGGAACAGGCCGTTGATGCAGGTGGCGACCTGATCGAGACGGGCGACGAGCATGGTGGCAAGGCTCATGAAGGCCACCACTTCGCCGATCGAGGCCATGCCGTGCTGATGCAGGGCGATACCCGTGATGAAGATGGCCGTCATGGTCAGGGTGGCGGCGGCGCGGGTCGCGACGTTGGCGAGCGCCCACCACGACAGGACCGGGATCTGGGCCGCGAGCAGGTTGCGAATGATGCCGTGCATGGCCTCCTTCTCCGCCTTGGCGCGGGTGAAGGACTGGATGACGGCCACGTTGCCGAGGGCGTCGGAGGCATGGGCGGCAAGGCCCGACTGGTAGGCCTCGACCCGGCCCTGCAGCATCTCGGTGCGGCGCATGACGAAGGTGGTGAGCACGGTGAACATCGTCACCAGTACGACCAGGATCGAGCCGAGCTGCCAGTTCACGAACAGGGTCATCGGCAGGAGGACGGCCAGGGACACGACGGCGACGAAATGATCGCGGAAGAAGCCGAGCCAGAGCCAGAACATGCCGTTCGATCCTTCCAGCATCGCCTTCAGAACGCGGCCGGAATGGTTCGAGGAATGGAAGGCCAGGGGCAGTTCCAGCACATGCTCGAAGTAATTCGCCATCGAGGCGAGACGATTGCGATGGGCCAGTCGGTCCGCATGCAGTGCGATGGTGACGCCGGCCGCGATGGTGAACAGGCCGAAGGCGACCCATGCGCCGATGAGCGGCGCCAGTGTCGAGAAGGCGTTACCGTCGCTCTTCAGATGCGTCAGCTGATCGATGATGCGCCCCATGAGCAGCGGCTCGGCGAAAGCCGCGACCGCGAGGGCCACATTGGCGACAGCGAGTAGGGCTGCCAAGCGCCGATCGGCGCCCAGTAGGCCCATGACGCGCGCATAGAGACGAACCAACGGCATGACGACGTGTGCTCCGATGCCAATCACGGCGCGGTCCCTTTTGCCGGAACCTTCGCCCTCAACCCTTCGCCTTCGACCCGGCCCCCATTCATCGGAGATCGCAAGCCATTCGGCGTGCTCGGCTTATCGCAAGGCCACCCTGAACGGCGAATGACAGGAATGCGCCGGGCGGACCGTTATCCTTTACGGTTCGTTCAGCGCGTCCGCCTAACTCTGGCCAAGTCGCTTTCCGCTCGGATGCTGTTCCGCGGTGCTGGGTAAGCCGACCAGGGTTCACCATGGATCTCGCAACCGGTATCGGGCTTCTCGGCGGCTTCGGTGTCGTCTTCACCCTGATCATGATCGATGGCGGCAACTTCGCCGCCTTTTTCGACAAGCACGCGGTCATCGTCATCTTCGGCGGTTCCACCGCGGCCACGATGATCCGTTTTCCGTTCGCCACGATGATGCATGGCCTGCCGATGGGCATGCGCTACGCCTTCACCATGCGGGCGATCAGACCGCGCGAACTCATCGAGGAGATCACCAAGATCGCCGATGTCGTGCGGAAATCCGGCCCGATGGCGCTGGAGAATATGGAGATCTCCGATCCCTTCCTGGCTCAGGGCGCCCGCTACATCGCCGACGGCTACGACCGCGAGTTCATCCGCGACACGATGGAGCGCGACCGCGACAACTTCCTCATGCATCTCGACGAGGGCTCGAAGATCTACCGCGCTTTCGGGGACTGCGCCCCCGCCTGGGGCATGATCGGCACCATTCTCGGCATGGTGACGATGTTCGCCAACATGTCGGACCCCTCCAAGCTCGGCCCCGCCATGGCGACCGCGCTGCTCGCGACTCTCTACGGCGCGCTGATTTCCAACATGATCGCGCTCCCGCTCGCCGACAAGCTGCACGTGAAGCTGGAGGAGGAGGACGTCTCACGCTCCCTCATCATCGACGGCATCCTGCTCATCCGCGACTCGAAGAGCTCGTCCCTCGTGCGCGAGATGCTGGTCGCTTATCTGCCGCACAACCACCGCGACGACCTCGCGGCGGAAGCAGCCTAGCGGGAAGAGGGGTAATCGGCCGTGGCCAGGAAGAAGCGCGGAGGCCATGGCGGTCACGGATGGTTCGTGACCTTCGCCGATCTCATGGCGCTGCTCATGAGCTTCTTCGTGATGATCGCAGCCTATTCCACCCAGGACCAGAAGAAGATGCAGGCCGTGGCCGGCTCCATGCGCGATGCGTTTGGCGTCAACAAGGAATCGCGCTTTTCCGGCATCATCGAGGTGAACGGCCTGCCAACGCCGGGGAATATCAAGAACCGCAGCGATATCGCGCCGGAACAAGCCACCGATCGGCCAAAGCCGCCGGATAACGACTCGAATGCCCCGGAAGGGATTCAGGACAGCGGCTATCCGGAAGCGTTCGGCCTTGCCGCCGCCAGTCTGCGTCAGGCGATGCAGGACATGCCCGAGATCTCGGAACTCTCGAAGAACATCATCGTCAATCCGACGCAGAAGGGCGTCGATCTCTCGCTTGTGGATCAGGACGGCAGCACGATGTTCCCACACGGGTCGAGCCGCCCGAACGATCGGACCCGGCGCCTTCTTGAGAAACTCGCCCCCGTCATTCGAAAGCTGCCCAACCGTATCACCGTCACGGGCTATACCGCCACGGACCGGCCCGGAACGCGCCCCCCTGCCCCGCCCTGGGAGCTCTCGGCCGGTCGCGCCATCAGCGTGCGGGAAATCCTCGCCAGCGCCGGCGTGCCCGACGATCGCTTCGCTTCGGTCTCCGGCAAGGCGGATACCGAGCCGCTCTTTCCGGACAACCCGTACCTGTCCTCGAACCGGCGCGTGACGGTGACGCTCATGGGCGAGCAGGCACCGACGCCGCGCTCGATGAAGCTGCCCTGAGAAGAGCGCGGGATCACTCGGCGACCAGCAGCGCCCAATAGACCTTGTATTTCGAATTGGGTGCATAGGCCGTGGCGATGCCCATGCGTGTCGCCCGAGGGGCCAGCATGACGGCGTTATGGGCGGGGCTGTCGCGCCATCCCGAGAAGGCCTCCGCCAAGGTGTGGTAGCCGGCGGAAAGATTGGCCTGCGCGCCCGCATAGCCGAGCCGCTGCACCGCGACCTTAACAGTCTGGGCTTGGCTCGGCTTGTCGGCGGCCGCCATCGCCGCCGCCTCGGCTTCAGCCAGACGCTGCAGGTCCGGGTCGATCCGTAGTGGGGCACCGCCGCTTCGCGCACGATAGGCCGAGATCATGTCACGCGCGGTCGCCGTATCGACCGATGCGCCGGAGGTGGTCATCGGCCAGTACAGGCTCGGGAGCGCACCGGTGGTCGGTGCTTCCTTGGCGCAGCCGGATAGCGCCAGACCGCCCAGAAGCGCGAGGCCGAAAACCCGGAATCCCATCGTCATCGTTCTGGCCCCGCCTTCATCGTCGATCGTGTCGGTCTACGACACCTCCGCAGGGCTCCTACGCCGGTTCGGTTCACGGGGCGTTGCCGAGCGCATCGGCTCGGCTTCCTCGTTCGCGGAAGGGCTGACCTGCCGGTCATCGACCTCTTCCGCCTGAGCCGGCCGATCCTGGCTCCGGTTTTGCGCGAACACGCCGGCGATCTGCCCGAGCGCGGTCTGGACCGGCTCCAGACCCTGGACGGTGACGACGCTCGATCCGGGGCCGAGAGCCGGGATGAACCCTGCGCCGGACAAGGCTTGAAACACGGAAAAGTTCAGGTCGCTCGTGACCTTCAGGCCCATGCTGACATCGACGATCATCGCGATCAGTTCGAATTCGAGGAAGGGATCGCCGATCTTGCGGAACACCACTCGCGGCGCCGGCTCCTTCAGCACGTCCGGATGGGCAGAGGCGCAGGCCACCAGCATCTCGGCGGCACGGACCGGATCCTGGTTGCGCAGGACGTTGACGGTGATGGTGACGCGGCCGGTGCGGTCGCCACGAACCCGGTTCTTCACGATACCCGAGATGAGGTTCGAGTTCGGCACGATCACCGCCGAACGATCAAAGGTCTGGATCTCGGTGGAGCGCACCGAGATGCGCTTCACGATGCCCTCGCTGTCGCCGATGAGCACCTGATCGCCGACGCGAATCGGTCGCTCCCACAGCAGCAGCAGGCCCGAGACGAAGTTGTTGACGATGGATTGAAGGCCGAAACCGATACCGACCGAGAGCGCACCGGCGACGATGGTCAGCTTTTCGAGGCTCAAGCCCAGATAGGAGAAGGCCAGCGCCAGGGCGATCAGGAATCCGCAATAGCCGGTGATGGTGGAGATGGAGTTGCGCAAACCGGCGTCGAGGTCGGTGGCCGGCAGGTAGGTCTGTTCCAGCCAGCGCTGGACCGCGCGCGTGATGACGACGCCGATGACAAGCAGCCCCACCGCATACGCGATGGTGGAGAGCGAGATCGTCACGTCTCCAACTTTGAAGCCGAAGAAGGCGCTGCGCACGGAGGTAAAGACGTCGGTGGAATCGAGACCCCAAGGCGCGAGTGCCAACAGGGCGGCCACCAGGATCAGAACGACCCGGGCGAGCCCGGTCGACAGAACGGCGATCTGGTTGATCGAGCGCTTACGCAGACCGGTATTGGCCTGAAGCGCTGTGGCGAAGCGGGTCTCGTCCTTGAGCGTACCGCCGATGAATGTGTCGGCGCTGGAGATCAGGAGGTAGAGTAACGCGATCAGGCACGCCGTCCAGACCAACTGGTCGATGAGGAAGGCGGCGAAGGCGACATAGCCGACGAGGGGCGCGATGCCGATGACGATGACGGCTGCCCATCCGAGGAGACGCGCCGGTCCGCCGATCGTGGTGGTGGATTCCGGCGCGACGTAGGGACCGAAACACGCCTCCTCCTTGTCCGCCGTGTCGGCGAAGCGATGCAGGCCGATGGCGAGGATCAGGATGGTGGCGAGGGCGCCGATGCCACGGGTGGCGATGGAGATCGACAGGGCGGCGTAGATGCCGGAATTGAGCGCCTCGATGGACTTCACCACGGTGATCACCGTGGCGATGCCGACGGCGAGCCGCGTCAGCCGCGACGCGGTCGAATCGCTGAGCGGTGCCGGGCGCCAGGACGGCTTTTCCGGCGACAGCAGCGCATCGCACAGGGCTTCGACGAAGGCGATGAAGGCGAGGCCGCCGAGGATGGCGCCGGCCACCGGCATGAGTCGCTGCGGCAGCAGGTCCGTGGAATCGAGAGCGTAATAGACGGCGTAGCTTCCCACCACCGCCGGCACGGTGCCGAGGAGGAAGACGCGCCAGGCCGCCATCAGCTTCATGCGCTGAGTCGGATCGACCACGCTCTGGCTGCGCCGCCCGAGGCGCGGGGCGATGTTCCGGCGTCCGAAATACAGCGCCACGGAGATGCCCAGAGCTACCCCGAGCAGGAGGAGATTCCAGATCGATCCGTTGCGGCCGAACAGGCCGGCGATGTCGGTGACGGCGGCTTGCAGAGCCCGTATGTCGCGCGGGACATCGTCGGCGATACGCATCCAAAGGTCGGGATTCACCAGTGCCGACGAGCGCTCGAACAGGCCGCGGGTGAAAGCCGCCCTCCGCTTGTTGGTGATCTGGTCAATGATCTGGTCGCTCTGCACGAGGAGGGATTTCGCCAGCCGTTGTGTCTCGTCGATCTCAGCGACCGCATGTTCGCGCTCGACCCGCTCCTTGGCGACGTCCTCGCCCTCCTCGCCTTCCTTCGGCTTCGGCCCGAGCTGCGTCAGGCGCTCGCGGGCGGCTTCGAGGCGCGGGGTGGTGGCATCGATGATTTGACGGATTCGGTCTGCGATGGCGTCGAGGCCGTCGCGTGCTTTCAGCAGGTTGGCGGGATCGACGTTGCGGCCTGCGAGAAGCTTCTCGCGCTCGTCGAGATTGGCCTTGGCTTCGTCGAGTCGGTCGCGGACATTCTTGATCGCCTCCGACACCGCCTGTTTCGGTGCTGGCGGCTTCGCGGCCGGAGCGGGGGCTGTAACAGCGGGTGGG
>NZ_VRVC01000066.1:0-28429 GCF_008040005.1 Methylobacterium sp. WL19 | reverse complement strand
GCGCGGGCCGGCGCCACGCCCTGCCCCGCCCCGCGAACCCGGCCCTCCCGGCATGGGGCGGGTCATGTTCGACGCGTTCAACATCACCCAGGACCGGATCTCGCGGGCGAGGCTGGAGCGGGACCCGCCGGATCTCATGCTGTCCCCACGCCTCGCGGAGATGGGCTTGTTCGAGTTCCACCGCGCCGAAGAGGCGATCCTTCTCGGGCGGGACGCGGCCAAGGCCGCGCTGCCGCGCATCAGGGAACTCGTGGCCCTGGCGGCCGAACGGGTCTGAGACCCCAGCTGGCGCGATCGACGCCGCGTCAGGCCATGGTGATGTAGTCGCGCATGGCCTGATGCTCCGCCTCCACGGCGGCGATCCGGCGCTTGACCACGTCACCGATGGAGACGAGGCCGGCGAGCCGCCCATCCTCGACCACCGGCACGTGGCGGAAGCGCCCGTCGGTCATCAGCTGCATGACCTCCTCGACGGTGCTCGACCGGGTGCAGGTGGTCACGGACGCCGTCATGTGCTGCGAGATCGGCGCATCGAACGCCCCCGCGCCCTGGCGGGACAGAGCCCGGATGATGTCCCGCTCGGACAGGATGCCGAGGACCGCACCCTCGTCATTGCTCACGACGATGGCGCCGATCCGCTTCTCGGCGAGGAGATGGATGGCGTCGTCCAAGGTCCGGTTCGGCTCCACAGTGACGACTGAGCCGCCCTTCTCGGAAAGGATGCGTGCGACGGTCATGACCATGATCTCCCATAGGCTGTTACGCGGGCCGGGTTGATCCCGGCGCATCACGGAATTGTGTGACGTCATCTCTGACGTGACAACCCACGGGACCGCCCTTCCGATGCCGAAACATGCGGAAAAATTACGCTTTTGCGCCTCTTGATCGGTCAAACATCGGAAAGAGGAAAAATCCTGCCAGGAACCCGCCCAGATGGGCGTCCCACGCCACGGTCGAGGATTCCGCGCCCAGCGGCAGCGAGATGATCCCGAACACGAAGTTGGTGGCGAGCCAGATGCCGAGGAATATCACCGCCGTGCGATTGCGCAGGAGTTCGGGGATGGTCTCAAGCGGCGGATGCGCCACGCGCTGCCACGGCTGGCCGGCAAGGAAGGATGGCGGCGGCTGGAACACGAAGCGCGCGGCGGCGGCCATCAGCGCCGAGACAGCCGCCGAGGCACCGATCAGCGGGGCGGTGCTCAACGGGTCGATCGCCACGTGGAGGACGCCTCCCGCCACCGCGCCGACGAGCCCGAGGAGGCCATAGCGCCAGGGGCCGCATCGCCGCGCCACGGGGGAGCCGAAGGCGGCGAGCCAGACCACGTTGAAGATCACATGCGTCCACGAGCCGTGCAGCAACGCATAGGTGGCGAAGGTCCAGAGGCTCGCCGAAGGGTTGGCCACCACGTACTGGGCGAAAGCCGCACGGGCCTGGTTCACGTCCGTGTCGCCCAAGGCCGAGGGGGCGGCCGATAGAATCTCCGCGACCCGATCCGGGTCCACCGAGGCCAGCCAGCGCCCTGGGATCAGGGCCAGGTCCAGGAGAAGCCTGATGTCCCATTCGTCCGGCAGGACGAAGTCCCGTAGGGCATGGAGGCCGAGCAGGAGGGCGATCGATGCCGTCACCGCGCCGGGCATGTTGAAGACGGGGACGCGGTTTTGGCGCGGTAGATCGGGCATGGCATCCATGGCGTCACCATGTCGGCGCGGATGCTGCCGCCGCAAGCCCTCGGTCCATGCAAATTCAGGCGAGCGGCGCGCGATTTGGGCGAAGCGCCGACCCTACCCGAACGCTTCGACCCTGCTGGACATCGCCGCGATGGCTGCCCGGCGGCAGAGTGAGCCTGGCGCGTTAACCCTAATCAAAGCTTAAGCGAGCGTGCCGCCTTGGACGGGCATAAGGTGTGCGCAGGCTTGTTAACCGAACCGTCCGCTGTGTCCAGCGCTGCGCGGATCGGGCCGATTTCGAACAGGTCCCCCCGGGGGCCGTGCCACGACGGGACACCATGAAGCATCCGACCAGCCGTATGCTCTACCATTACTGGGACCGGCTTCGTGGTACGCGGGCCGCGCCCGAGAGGAGCGAGATCGAGCCCGGCGAGATCCGCAACCTCCTGTCCGAGAGCCTCATTCTGGAACTCGACATGGCGCGTTCCGCCGCGACGGTCAGGCTTGCGGGAACCCGCGTCTGCGCGTTGTTCGGGCGTGAATTGCGCGGCAGCGCCTTCGCCGCCATCTGGGGCGAGGGGCAGGCCGATCCCTGGCGTCTCGTGGAGACGGTGGCGGTCGATACGGTGGGGATCGTCGCGGGTCTGCGCGGGATAACGCAGCGGGACGAGCAGATCGACCTCGAACTCCTGCTCCTTCCCCTGCGCCACCGTGGGCAGACCCAGGTCCGCTTGCTCGGAGCGCTCAGCCCCAAGGTGGTTCCGCAATGGCTGGGGCTGCGCCCCGTGGAACGGCTCGAATCCGTGTCCCTGCGCGTCCTCGATCCGACTTACGACGTCATCGACCTCGCCAGGAGCGACGCCGCGGCAAATCTCAGGAACCTGCCGCAACCCGCCAATGACAGCCTGCCGGTGCGTCGCGGCCACCTGATGGTGCATCCCGGCGGGCGGGCCTGATCGGCTTTTGACGGACGGTGCGGATCACGCGTCTATCCCGGCAAAGATTTTCGTAACCAAGAGACCTGTACGATTGCGCTGACGACGATCCAACCCGAGTGCGGATTCCGCGATGATCGAGGCTCTCGCGCAGACTGAAGCGAAGCCGGTTCGCTTGCTGCGGCCGTCGGATCTGCGTCGCCATCAGCGGGTCAAGGTCGCCCTCCTCGGCCGTTACATGCTGGCCGACCGCCGCGAATTTCCCTGCCAGACCGTCGACATGTCACCGGGCGGCGTCCGCCTGACCTGCGCGGTACTGGGAGAACTCGACGAGCGCGTCGTGCTGTATCTCGAGAGTATCGGCCGCATCGAGGGGACCATCGCCCGGTTCCCCAGCGGCGGCATCGCGGTTCGCCTGAACGCGACTCAACGCAAGCGCGACAAGATCGCATCCCAGCTCACCTGGATCTCCAACCGCGAGGCCCTCGGCCTGCCCGAAGGGCGCAACCACGAGCGTCTCACGCCCCAGGAAACCGGGGTGACGGTGAAGCTCGAGGGCGGGCGCGAGGTCGCCGCCCGTATCATCGACGTTTCCCTGTCCGGCGTCGCCCTCTCGACCCAGGCGCAGCCACCGATTGGAACAAGCGTCATGGTGGGGCGGACGCCGGGTCGCGTGGTGCGCTACTTCGAGGGCGGCATCGGCGTGGGTTTCATGCTCCCGATCTCGCCCGACCTGTTCCATGAGGGCCTGACGCTCTGAGAGCGTCCCCCCGCCTCGCCTCGGCTTGAGAGCGCCGCCTCTTCGGGTTCTGCCGACAGTTCGGTCGTCCTGGCGTCGGCGAGATACGGTCCAACAGGTCGGATCCTCCCGGCTCGGGATGGCCGTGCCGGCTTTCCTCGTCGTTCGTTCCGACATCCACGGCGCCCGGGCAAGGTGGGGATGAGATCCTCGCCGATCGCATCCGCCTCGTCATGGTTACGGTTTGCCTGACGCGATCGCGCCAATGCGAGTCCTTGGTTCAGCCGCCGGTTGGCTTTGTCCGCCAGCGGCTAGGCTTCGAGGTCGGATCGATAAAATTGCGCCGATCCGTTTCAGCGCAGCACAGGAAGCGTGGCGGCATCGTGGTCCTCGTTGGACGAGGTGGTCGCGATGGCACGGACGAAAACATTCTTGCTGGGGATGCTCGCGGCGCTGGCGATGTTCGGCGCCGGGGCGTCACAGGCCCAGACCATGGCCGCCCTGCCCTCGCCCTCGCAATCCGCCGATGTTCTCGGTGCCGCCCGCCCCATCGTCGGCTGGGTGTCGTTTTGCCAGCGTTACCCGGCCGAATGCGCCATCGACGCGAATGAGCCGTCCCGTATCGCCCTCACCCCCGCCACCTGGAGCTTGATCGTCTCGGTCAACCGTCGGGTGAATACCGGTCTGCGCGCCGTCACCGATTCAGAGCATTGGGGCGAAGCCGACCGCTGGGACCTCGCCGAGGACGGAATGGGAGATTGCGAGGATTTCCAGCTCGTCAAGCGCAAGCGCCTCGCCGATGCCGGCCTGTCCCGCCGCGCCATGCGGATGACCGTGGTCATCGACGAGAAGGGCGAGGGCCATGCCGTGTTGACGCTCCTGACCGACCGTGGCGACTTCATCCTCGACAACAAGACCAGCGAGATCCTGCCCTGGTATCGGACCGGTTACGTCTTCATCAAACGCGAGAGCCAGGATTCCGTGGCCTGGGTGTCCCTGGGCGGCGTCACGTCTCCGGTGACCACCGCGAACCGCTGAACCGGATTCTCCGGGGTTGCCGGAAAACATCACATTTCTGCCCTGGAACTCCCGAGCCAGTGGGAAGTTAATTCCGGTTTAACTTTTGGATTGAGCCCCAGCTCAGGGCGTGCCAGTTTCTTGCCTTCGGCAACGAATGGCAGGGCGACCGGAATGCGGCACGCGATTCTGCGAGGCGTCGACGGCGGAAGCTTCTCGGGAAGCGGGCTGTTGAGACGGGTCGGCCGTGCGGCCAGGGTCTCCCTGGTGGGCTCCATCCTGCTCCTCGGCGGGGCCGCCACGCAAGCGCGCCCGGTCGCCGCCCTCCCCAATGCGCCGGCCGTGAACGAGAATGGCGGCGCCCGGCCGGTGGCGGCCTGGAACGGGTTCTGCGCCAAATACCCCGCCGAATGCATCGTCGACACGTCGCAGCCAGCGATCATCGCCCTCAACCCGGCGATCTGGCGTACGCTCACCAGCGTCAACCGTCGTGTCAACGCACGTATCCATCCGATCACCGACATGGCCCATTGGGGCGTCGTCGACCGGTGGGACTTTCCCGATGACGGTTTCGGCGATTGCGAGGATTTCCAGCTTCTGAAGCGCAGGATGCTGGTGGAGCGCGGCCTCCCCCGTCGTGCCCTACGGATGACCGTCGTCATCGACGATATCGGCGAAGGCCATGCGGTCCTGATGGTCCGCACCGACAAGGGCGATCTCATCCTCGACAACAAGACCACCGCGATCCTGTCCGCGCCCCGCACCGGCTACACCTACGTCAAGCGTGAGGGCCAGGACAGCATGGCCTGGGTCTCGCTCAACGGCGTCGCCTCGCCGGTGGCCACCGCCAACCGCTGATCGATCGTGGCCTCGATCCGCCCTTCGCTGGTCCTGACCCGGACGGACGAAACGCGAGGCTCCGCGACGTCTCGCATCGAGCCGCTGGCGCGGCTCGTTCCGCTCAACCGGTGATCATGTGGGCGAGATCGAGGGCGATCCGGCCCGAGAGCAGGCTCCAGCCGCAGGCGATGATCGTCGCGATCATGACGAAGGGGATCGGACGGCCCTCGATCCGGCGACCGCGGACGGTGTTGCGCAGGATGATGAAGGGAGCACCGAAGGCCAGGATCGGCAGAGCCGCCACCGCCCCGACACCGCCGCGTTCCAGCAGGCTGAAGCTCGCGCGGCGGTCGGAGACGAGCTCGAAGGCGCTGGCGAGGAGGCCCGACAAGGCGAGACCGACACACAGGGTCCGAATCGATTCGATGGCGGAGGGGCTGATGTCCATGGCGCGCTCGACCGTTGACGACGGATTGAGCGTGCACTCTGCCAGAGCGTTTACGAGTTGTTAAGGATTTCCCGGCGTCAGGATTGGCCGACGCACAAGGAGAACTACGCGGATTCCAGCGTCATGCGGATCGCGGCTCCGGAGAGCCCGCGATCGAGGTGCGAGGCCTCTCGGCCGGGCAGCTTCAGTCTTCGAGATCGATGTCGAGAATCGCCATGGCGAAGTTGAACGAGCGATCGCCGTCCTCGTCGTCGACGGAGACCACACCGAGGAACTCTTCGCCGATATAGACTTCGGCCGAATCGTCCTTCTTGGGGCGGGCCACGAGGCGGATATTCGTGTTGGCGAACGTCCGGCGCATAAAATCCTGGACCTTCGCGATGTCGGTCTTGTTCACGCTTTCGCCTCTTGCTTCGTCGGTGGTCGGTGGAGGCGGGACCGGTTCGAGCGGTCCAGCGCCTCGGGATGGGCACCGCTTGCCATGCCGCTTCGCGCCGGGCAAGCGCGGGCGGACGGGTTCATATGCCTTCGGCCATGTGGATGAACTGGTCGATATTGACGAACTGGTCCATGGCGCGGGCCGGTTCGGCGCAGCCGGCGGTGCCGACCACGCGGGCGGGCACGCCCACCACCGTGGTATGGGCCGGAACCGGGCGCAGGACCACGGAGCCTGCGGCAACGCGGGCATACTCGCCCACTTCGATGTTGCCCAGGATCTTGGCACCGGCACCGATCATGACGCCGCGGCGGATCTTGGGGTGGCGGTCGCTGCCCTGCTTTCCGGTGCCGCCGAGGGTGACGGCATGTAGGATCGAGACGTCGTCCTCGATGACGGCGGTGGAGCCGACGACGACCCCGGTGGCGTGATCGAGGAAGATGCCACGCCCGATGCGGGCGGCCGGATGAATGTCGGTCTGAAAGACCTCGGACGAGCGGCTCTGCAGGTAGAGCGCGAGGTCGCGGCGCCCGCTGGTCCAGTACCAGTGCGCGAGACGATGGGCCTGGATGGCGTGGAAGCCCTTGAAGTACAGGACGGGTTCGATGGCCCGCGCCGCCGCGGGGTCGCGATCCAGCACGGCCCCGATATCGGCGCGGAAGCTGTCACCGATGCGTGGATCGGCGGCGATGGCCTCGTGGAAGCCATGCGCCACGAGTTCCGCCGGCAGCGAGGGATGGCCGAGACGCGCGGCGACGCGGTGGGACACGGCGGCTTCGAGCGTCGCCTGGTTGAGGATGGTCGCCACGATGAACGAGGCGAGTTGAGGCTCCTCGCGAACCACGGCTTCGGCCTCGCCGCGCAGGCGCGACCAGACCGGATCGACGGTCCCGGCGATGGATTCGTGTCCGATCGCGGGATTCGAGAGTGGGCTGGCGGACATGGACTCCTCCGCAATGCGGAATCTGAGGCGAACGGCGCGGCCCGGACGGCTGGATCCCCTCGTCCAGGCGCGGACGGCCTTGCCGGGAACCGATACGGGAGAACGCTCTCCCCCGAGGTCAAGGGCGGACGGAGCACTCCGTTCCCTCGGGCTCTCCCCATAGCGTGGGGAAAGGCATCCCCGGTATCAAGGGGTTCTCGCCCGTACCGATGGCCGGTCAGGCACTGCGCCGGTAATCCGCCGATCCGAAACGCGCGTCGATCACGGCGGCGAGCCGGTCGATCATCTCTTCCAAGGCGACGTCGGATGTGTCCACCACCGCCGGGGCACGGGCATAGAGCGGCTCGCGGCTGAGTAGCACGGCGCGCAGCTCCTGCATGGCCGAGGCATGATCCCCCGTGGTGGCGAGTTTTCCCTGGTCGCGCACGCGCTGCATGTGCTCCTCGGGCTTGGCCCGAAGCCAGACCGTGAAGAAGGCCTGGAGGAGGAGGTCGTATGTCAGGGGCTCGGCGACGATGCCTCCGCTCGTGGCGAGAATCATCGGGCCGGGATGTTCGGTCAGCCGCCGCAGGGCGGCCTGTTCGAGGCGGCGATACCCCTCCTGGCCATAGATCGCGAAGATCTCCTTCACGGACAGCGCATTCTCGCGCTCGATCTCGGCGTTGAGCTCGATGAAAGTCCAGCCCAGGCGTTCGGCTACCCGGCGGCCGAGGGTCGATTTCCCCGCTCCGCGCAGGCCGACCAGGGCCACCCGCGGCATCGGGGTCTCGCCGTTGGCCGTGGCGTGGCCGGACAGGATGCCCTTCGCCAGCGTGATCTGTTCCGCCGATGCGGTCGCGAGGAGATCGCGGATCACGTGCCAGTCCGGCGGGGTGTCCTGCACGGTGATCATGTCGTCGAGCCGCACGCCCATCGCATCCGCCACTCGGCGCAGCAGGATGATCGAGACGTTGCCCTGCCCGCTCTCGAGCTGGGCGATGTAGCGCTCCGACAGCCCCGAGGTCTGGGAGAGGAGTTTTCGTGAAAGGCCACGCACCGTCCGCGCGTGCCTGACACGCCGACCGAGTTCGGCCAGGAAAATCGATTCTTGTTCAGCCGCGCCGGCCATGCCGTCGTCCGTCTTCCGTGTTCGCGTCCCGGACCTGACCGTCCCGGAGGCTGATGACCTCACCATATCCCGCCACGCGATCCTCACTCGGCACGAAGTTCGTGCTGGCGAGATCGATTGCAGCGGGCTCCCGAGCGCCGGTCGCGGTCCTTTGTTCCATGGTCGTTCGACCAAGATCAGGCTCGCGACTACGCTTCACTATCGTCGGCGTTGGGCTTGATGTCCAAGACTTGCACTTCACGCTTCACGTTGGAAGCCCGATCTTGCAAGACCGTGGTCTCTGAATGCCGCACTGCACCATGTGATGTGGGCTTGCGTCATACGCAAGCGAAACATGTGTTGGCTTTGCCGCAATCAGCGTGGCCGAGGGAGCTTTTGCGTGGCGTGGTTTCGAAAAACGATATTCGCTTGTCTGGGTCTGAGACACACAGCCGGTTCGGGTGGGGAGGATCGACCGGCCCGGTGAGGCGATGCGTCGGGTGCAGAGGACCCTTGGGAACCCTACTGGCTCGGCGGAAGAGCCGAGGCTTCCATGATCGTACCGGGTGTCGGCGCCTTCTTGGCCACGATCGGCCGGCCGACCGAGGCGAGGACGATGGCCGAGGGACGACGCGGCGGCAGCGGCACTTCCACTTTCTCCGTCACGGAGAATTCGGCGGCGGCCGTAACGGCGGCGGGCTGCGGCATTGCCGGATTGACCGACAGGGCGGCCAAAGCCGTGGCCTGGGGGGGCATGGCCGGCGCATGGGCGGGGCCGATCTCCGCCACGGCGGGCGCGAGGCCGGACAAGGCGGCCGGGCGGCGCGGCGGCAGCGGGACTTCCACCAGCTCGGTCGGCACAGGCGGTGTGGTCAGGCTCGGAGCATAGGCCAGGGCCGTTCCGGCAGCGGTGACGTTCGCATCGGGCTGCGCCTTGCGCTGCGTGCCGAAGCCACGGGTGAACACGTCGCTGAAGGCCGCGCTCGATTGCGGCGAGGCGGCCGTGGTGTCCTCGAGGCCGGCGACCAGGGTGCCCTGGCGCTTGCCGGCGTAGTAATAGCCCCGGTTGTAATACGTATAGGCTTGGTGGGTGTTGCCCTTGGCGGTGCGATAGGCGCCGGCGAGATAGGCAATGCCATAGCGGAGATTGATCTTCGGATCGTAGAGACCCGCCGCATCCCCGCGATATCCCATGCCGCGTGCGGTCGCATGCTTGATCTGCATCAGGCCGAGGGCGCTGCCGCCCTTCGCATTGGGATTGTAGTTGCTTTCCCGCTTGACGACCTGGTGGACGAAGCTCGCCGGGACGCCGTTTGCCTTTGCCTGCTCCTCGATCAGCGCATCGATGTTGTCGCGGGCCGGGGTTCCCTGGCCGAGAACGGGACCCGGCAGGACGGCCGCAACCACGGCGAGGAGCAGAAGGCGCTGATTCATTCGGAAACCCGGTGGCGTCGTTCTTGATCTGACGCTCAGGGTCGAGGCCAATTGAGGCCGGAAGGCGGCTCCACTGCCATGATTGCGGGGAAGCGGAGCCGTTTCTCCGCGTGCTGTGGCGCACATGGCACAGGCGCGGAACGCGAGCCCGCGCATCGGTCCGAAAGATTCGCGAACGATGCCAAGGAGCTGGGCTGTACGGGACGAGGATCGGCGGAGTTTGCCCGTCAACGCGTCAAGAGAAATTCATCCACCGCATTTGCGAACCCGTCGTCGTCATTTCCTGACGTGACCGCCGACGCGGCCCGTTTCACGGCCTCCGTCGCATTGCCCATGGCCACCGAGAACCCGCTGCGCGCGAACATCGCCATGTCGTTGGCGGCGTCGCCCAGGGTCGCGATCCGCGCGCGGGGAATCCCGAGGCGACGGGCGATCTCGTCGACGAACGTCCCCTTGCCCCGCCCGTACGGCGTCACGTCGAGATAATAGGCCTGCGAGCGATGGACGTCGGCGCCGTGTCCCAGCGCCTCGGCGACCCGGTTCTCACATGCGGCCAGATGATCGGTATCGGCACTGACGCCGACGATCTTCGATGCGCCCACGAGGAGGGGGCCGAGATCCTCGACACGGGTGGGCTCGGCTTGGAGGGTCCGGCGTTCGAGATCGGTGTAGGGCCCATGGGGGTCGCGCAGGTTCCACTGCCCCCGCGCGAAAACCCAGATATCGAGACCGAACCCGTCGAGGAGCCGCACGGCCTGCCGGGCCGTCTCTTCCGGGATGAGATGTTCGGCGAGGATGTGCCCATCCGGGGCGAGCAGGGTGCTGCCGTTGAAGGCGCCGATCGGATGACGCAGGCCGAGGTCGGCGATCAGCGAGGTGAGCCCCATCGGCGGCCGGGCGGACGCGATGGTGAAGCCGATACCGGCCGCGTCGAGCCGCCGGACCGCATCCCGGCTGCGCTGTGTCAGGCTCTTGTCGGAGGTGACGAGGGTTCCGTCCACGTCGGAGATCACGAAGGCGATCGTCCGGTCGCCGGAGGGAGGGTCCGCCATCATGCTGTGTCCTGTCTGACGGGATCGTCGGGCTGCAAACCCGATCGGTCCAGGATCGTTGCCACGATGGCCTCCGCGCTGCCGACGATCGGCACCGCCAGCGCCCCCTCCTCCGGACGCGGCGGTTCGAGCGTGGCGAATTGGCTGTCGAGGAGGGCGGCCGGCATGAAGTGGCCGGTCCGGCAGGCGATGCGGGCCGCGATCAGGTCGCGGTCGCCGTCGAGATAGACGATGCGGATGCCCGCCCGCCCCTGGACGAGCGCATCGCGATAGGCCCGCTTCAGGGCCGAGCAGGCGAGAACGCCCGGCTCGCCGGTCTCGAGGCGGGTGCCGATCCAGGCCGCCATCGCCGCCAGCCAGGGGGCGCGGTCGGCATCGTCGAGGGCGTGGCCGTCCCGCATCCTGGCCACGTGTTCCGGGCTGTGGAAAGCGTCGCCATCGACGAAATCCCACCCGAGGCGCTCGGCCAGCAAGCCGGCGACCGTGCTCTTGCCCGAGCCCGAGACGCCCATCACGATGATGATTCGGGGCAGCCCCGTCTCCGGTTCCGCGCTCAAGGCCCGGTCGCCGTGGCGGTGCCGATCCGGGGTCCGGTCACCCGCTCCCCCAGGCGCTGTGGACCGAGCGCCATGGCGAAGAAATCGTACTCGCCGCGACGATCGTTGGCGAAGAGAAACTGGAAATGCATCCGGAACGGCCGCCATCGCACCTTGAGGTAGGTCTCCGGGTCGATGATCTCACGGAACTTGGCCGAGCGCACCAGCGGGTTGCGCGGGGGGCGGCCGCCGAGGTCGAGGGGGAGGCGCTCCACCGGATCGAAATCGGGAAAGTTCATCCAGTCCTGGGGAGCATAATAATCGACCCAGACGATCCGCTCCGAAACGACAAGGCTCGCGATGTCCGATTGCACCCGGCGCGCCTCCTTCTGCAATGCTACGATGGGCAGGCCCGAGCCGAGGGTCAGCAAGGAGAAGGCCGTCGTTCCCGTGCCGATCACCGGATCGGCGGCGAGCACGCGGGCGGCGACTTCCACCGCCGTGAGCGCGCCGGTCGAATGGCCGAGGATGAGCACTTCGTCGAGTTCGGTGCCCTCTGTCCGGAATGCCGCGAGGCGGTCCACCACCAGGGCGGCGAAGGCGTCGACGCGGGTTTCGTAGTCGCGCCGCCAGCCTTGGCCGTGCTGCCAGTTGAAGACCCAGTCGTTGAGCAATTGCCAGAAGAACGCGCGTTCCAGCAGCACATCGAGGGACTTGATCCAGACGAGGCCGGCCACGAGGCCCAGCGGCACCGTCACCCAGGCCGGCCATTGCATGCTGTGCCCGAACCCGTCGCCCAGATGAGCATGGATCTGATGCGCGATCAGGCCGCTCACGAGGGTGAGGAGGAGGATGAGGCCGAGCGGGTAGAGGATGACGTTGCCGTATTTCCAGTTCAGCCGGTAGAACTTGACCGCCATGCCCGAGACGATGGCCTGGAGGCTGCCGGCGAACAGCAAGAGGACGCTGACGATGCGCCAGCGGGCGAAGTCCTTGAGCACGATGTCGTCCCAGAGCAGGACGTCGTAGCTCGTCTCCGCTCCGCCGACCTCCGGTTCGGCGGCCACGGTCCAGCGCTGGGAAAGCCCGTCCGCTCCCATGACCGCGCGTCCGGGGCGGCGCTTGGGCTCACCGAACCTCTTGGCATGGAGCGTCAGCTCCCGCACGAACAGCATGCGGTAGCGGGTGCGCCCTTCCGGATCGTAGCCCGGCACATAGAAGACGTGCCGGCGCCGCACCGGGCCTCGTGCGCCGTCATCGTGGGTCCGTGCGGCGCGCGCTCCGGGAGGGCGGTCGGGGATCGTGTCAGACAAAGGCATCCTGCTCGGCTGTCCTCGCAGGTGCCCCCTGCTCGTAAGTCGGGAAATTCGCATGCCGATCCGCCCAGCGTCGAGCGATTTCGGCAGCAAGACGAGGCGGATGCGGCCAATTAGCCCCGTACGTCGTCCGTTGCGGAGCCACGACGGCAAGTCCAGAAGGCCGGCATGTGGGTATCGGGGACGATCCGTTGCACGCGTCCCGACGGGACGGCACTGTGTCCAACCCGCCACGGACAGTGACAAGGCTTTGGTTTAGGCAGCGGATGAGAGAAACCGACAGGCGAAACTGCATGCGCACTCTGCCTATCGTCCTTATCACCACGCTTTCGGTGTCGGGATGCGGCGCCTTCCTGCCCGCCGCCGGTCCGTCGACCTCGGCCGTCGTCGACGGCGCGGATCAGGCGACGAGCGAGGGGACCTTCGCCCGCTACGAACTCATCGACATGAACTCCGCCGTGGTCGAGGCCCTGCGCGGGCGCTCCCTCGATAGCCTGTTCGCATCCTTCGGCGATCGTCGCGCTCCGGCCGAATCCGTGATCGGCGTCGGCGACGCCGTCTCCGTTTCGGTGTTCGAAGCCGGTTCGGGCGGCCTGTTCTCCGGCCCGCTCACGGTCAATTCGTTCTCCGCCGGCTCGAAGGCGGCACAGCTGCCCGAGCAGATCGTCTCGCGCGACGGCGCAATCTCGGTGCCCTATGCCGGCCGGATCCAGGTGGCCGGACGGCGGACGCAGGACGTCCAGTCACTGATCGAGACCGAGCTCGCCGGCAAGGCCATCCAGCCTCAGGTGATCGTCACCGTGACCCGGCCGGTCTCGCAATCGGTGACGGTCGGTGGTGAATCCATCGGCGGCGCCCGCGTCCCGCTCGGCACCCAGGGCGATCGCATCCTCGACGTCATCGCCACCGCGGGCGGGGTCAAGACGCCCGTCAACGAGACCTTCGTGCGCCTGTCGCGGGGCGGCACGACGGCGACGGTGCCACTGACCACCGTGGTGTCGAACCCCAAGGAAAACATCTACCTGCGCCCCAACGACAACCTCACCCTGGTGCGCGATCCCCAGACCTTCCTGGCGGTGGGCGCGCTGGGGCAGGCGACCGAAATCCCGTTCCAGGCCGAGGGCATCACCCTGGCGCAGGCGCTGGCCAAGGCGCGCGGTCAGCGCGACGCCGATGCCGATCCGACCGGGACCTTCATCTTCCGCTTCGAGCCGGCGGCGGTGGTCCGTCGCCTGAAGCCGGGAAGTCCCCTCCTCGGAACGCCGCTGGTCCCCGTGGTCTACCGGGTCGACATGCGCGATCCGAACAGCCTGTTCCTCACCCAGGCCTTCCGCATGCGCAACCGTGACATGATCTACGTCTCGAATGCGCCGTTCACCGAGATCAAGAAGGTCCTGTCCGTCTTCGCCGCCGCGTCTCAGCCGATCACGACCGGCGTCCGCGTGGGCAGCGCGTTTGACTGAAGCCGTCCCGATCCTCACGGATCGGGATAGGCCCTTCGATGGAGCCGCCGGGTCGGGCCGAAGGGCCGGGGGACTTGCGTTCTCGCTGGCCTTGCCGCACGGCATCCGCGATGCCACGAGGGCCTGGGGTCACTCGCGGGGCTCGCTTGTCTTTCAGTGGGCCGGACGGGCGTTGGGGCGGGGCGACATGAGGATGAGACGGGTGGCCCGCTTCTTCGGGCCGGCGAGCGGGGGCGTTCGGAGGTCCCTGCCGGGGCGGACGGGCGGCGCGCCGAGCAAGCTCGCTTCCGGGTTCCTGATCGTCTTCTCCGTCGTTTCCTCCGCCCGAGCCGATGTCACGGTCGGCGTGGCGGTGCCGCAATCGGGCGCGTATGTCGCCGTCGGCGAGCAGGTCCTTCGCGGGGTCCGCGCCGCCGTGCGGGACGCCAACGCCAAGGGCGGCCTCGCCGGCCAGACCATCCAGCTCGATGTCCAGGACGATGCCTGCGATTCCAACAAGGCCGTGGGAGTCGCCAAGCACTATGCCGCGAGCGATGTGCGCCTCGTCGTGGGCCATGTCTGTTCCAACGCCTCGCTGGCGGCCTCGGAAGTCTATGCCGCCAACGGCATGACCATGGTCACCGCGGCGTCCGTCGCCGCCAAGCTCACCGATCGCGGCCTGCAGAACGTGTTCCGGGTCTGCGGGCGCGACGACGATCAGGCCAAGCTCTCGGCCACGGTGCTGGCCGAGCGCTTCCGCGACAAGAAGATCGCCATCCTCAACGACCAGAGCCCCGGCTCCCGGGCGCTCGCCGCCGCCACCAAGGACAATCTCAACCGGATCGGCATCAACGAAGCCCTGGCGACCGCCTTCGTCGCCAGCGACGCGGACGATGCGGCCCTCGCCGACCGGCTGAAGGAGGCGGGGATCGCGGTGGCCTATTATGGCGGGGACGCCCAGGAGATGGGCCGCCTCGTGCGGATCTCGGCCGAGCGGGGCTTCCGGCCGCAATGGTTCGGCACCTCCGCCATCGCCACGCAGGATTTCGCCACCGCGGCGGGACCGGCCAGCAACGGCGTGCTGATGACCTTCTACCTCGATCCGCGCCGCAAGCCGGAGGCGGCCGCCGTGGTCCAGGCGCTCAAGGCGCAGGGCGGCGACGTGGAGGGCTCGACGATCTATGGCTACGCCGCTCTCCAGGCCCTGGTGGAGGCGGGGAACTTCGCCCGCAGCACGGATGCGCGCCGCATCGCCTCCGCCCTGCACACGGAGCGGTTCGACCTCGTCCTCGGTTCGGTCGGCTTCGACGGCAAGGGCGACGTCACCGCACAGGGCTACGTGCTCTATGTCTGGAAGGACGGGACCTTCACCTACGCGCCTCCTCCCTGACGGAAACCGGCCAGCGAAGCGGAAACGACGGCGCCCGAAGGAATATCGGATCGATTTGCCTCCTGCCCCGTTCGTGAACGGATCGGGATACGGGGGAAGCGAGTTTTTGAAGCGAGTTGTCATGGCCTCACACCCAGCGCGCCGCAGCCTGCTCGCCGCCGGATTGGGCGGTGCCGCCGCCCTGTCGATGGGGGCGGCCAGAGCCGAGACGATGCCCGAGACGCGCTGGCGGCTGGCCTCCCACTACCCGAAATCCCTCGATGTCCTGTTCGGTGCGCCGGAGACGCTCGCGCGTCTCGTGGCCGAGGCGACGGATGGTCGTTTCCAGATCCAGGTGCTTCCGCCGGGCGAGCCGGTGCCGGCCGAGGGCGTGATCGACGCGGTGTCGGCCGCGACGGTGGAGATGGGGCATGCGCCGGCCACCCTCGGCAGCGGCAAGGACCCGACCTTCGCTCTCGCCTCCGCCCTTCCCTTCGGCCTCAATGCCCGCGGCCAGAATGCATGGTGGCTCCAGGGCGGCGCGGCCGACCTGTTCGCGGAGGTCTTCGCCAAGCACGGTCTCGTGAGCCTTCCCGGCGGCAATACCGGTGCCCAGATGGGCGGCTGGTTCCGCCGCGAGGTGAAGAGCGCCGCCGACCTCCAGGGCATGAAGATCCGCATCGCGGGTCTCGGTGGTCAGGTTCTGGCGAAGTTCGGCGCGGTGCCCCAGACGACGCCCGGGCCGGAGATCTATGCCGGCCTCGAATCGAAGGCCCTCGATGCGGCAGAATGGATCGGCCCCTACGACGACGAGAAGCTCGGATTGCAGAAGGTGGCGCCGACCTACCATTACCCCGGCTTCTGGGAGGGTAGCGCGATGCTGCATTTCTGGATCGGCGCCGAGGCGTGGAAGGCCCTGCCGAAGGCCTATCGCGCGATCCTACAGGCCGCAGCCGCGCAGGCCCATGCCGAGGTCCTGGCGAAATACGATGCGCGCAACCCCCGCGCCCTGCGCCGTCTGGTGGCCGCCGGTGCACAGCTGCGGCCCTTCCCCCAGGACGTCATGGAGACGGCCCTGAAGCATTCCAACGATGTCCATGCCGAGATCTCGGCCAAGAACGCCGATTTCAAGCGCATCTACGAGGCGATGAAGACGTTCCGGAACGAGGAGTACCTCTGGTTCCAGGTGGCGGAGTACACCTACGACAATTTCATGATCCGAGCGCGCGCTCGGGGATGAGCACTGCGTGGCCGACGGGTGATGAAGGGCTGCGGACAGAAAAAAGGCCGCTCCGAAGAGCGGCCCGAAGTCTAGGGAGGAAACGCCCAAGAAGGGCAGCAGGACCGCGACGCCATCGCGTTCCCGCAATGCACAATCTGATCGTCCCGCACGGAATTGCAAGGTCGTTCGTGCAACGGCGCCATGCGTTTTCGTGTGACGCCGCACTTCCTAATTCTTATGTGTCGAAAATGTCGCGGGGCAAGGTCAGATCAGTCTTTCCTCACCCCGCCGCCTCCGGAGGCAATGACCGCGATGGGAGACGCCCCATCTGCATTGCCCGCGCGATCGCGAATTCTAGTGCAGCCGTCTCCCTGACGGCCAGCTTGCGAGATTGATAATTCCTGATTCCCGCCTGGCGGGGGCATAAACTTCGACGGTGGCGGGGCGGTCTCACACGATGGCGATACAGGCGAAGCGGGTTCGAGAACTGAACGACTTCGAACCGGATGAAGACGGATCCTACGTCCTCTATCTGCTGCAGCAGGCGAACCGGGCCCATTTCAACCCGGCGCTCGAACTGGCCATCGAGGAGGCCAACCGGCTCGGCCTTCCCGTCGTCGTCTGCTTCGGACTTCTCGACGGGGCCAACGGGTTTCCCGAAGCCAATGCGCGCCACTACGCCTTCCTGCTGCAGGGACTCGCCGACGCGAAGGCAGGGCTGGAGGCGCGCGGCATCCATTTCGTGATGCGCAAGGCCTCGCCGGCCGAGATCGCCATCGACCTCTCGGCCAAGGCGGCCCTCCTCGTCCTCGACCGGGGCTACCTCGCCATCCAGAAGCGCTGGTACGGGGAGATCGTGGAGGCGGTGAAGACCCGCGTCGTCCAGGTGGAGGGAGACGTGGTGGTTCCGGTGGAGGCCGCCTCCCCGAAGCACGAATACGCGGCCCGTACCCTTCGTCCCAAGATCCTGAAGCTCCTCGACGAGTATGTGGAGGAGCTCAAACCCCGTGCCGTGAAGCACAAGGCCGGGCGCGGCCTGCCGAAGAGCGAGATCGACGTCTCGGACTCCGAGGACGTGCTGGCGGGGATGAGCCTCGACCGCGAGGTCGCCCCGGTGACGCGCTTCACCGGTGGCGAGACGGAAGCGCGCCGGCGCCTCAAGGCCTATCTCGCCGGGCCGTTCCGCTCTTATGGCAGCGACCGCAACCGGCCCGAAGCGGGGGCCGCCTCGCATATGAGCCCCTACCTGCATTTCGGGCAGATCTCGCCGGTGGAGATCGCCCTGGCGGTACGGGCCTCGAAGGCGGGGGCGTCGGAGGACAAGGCCTCCTATCTCGAGGAACTGGTGGTGCGGCGGGAGCTCGCCATGAACCATGTCAACTACACGGAGCGCTACGACAGTTTCGAGCACGCGGTGCCGGATTGGGCGCGCAAGGCCCTGGCCGAACACGCCGATGACGAGCGGCCCACGCTCTACACCGAGGCCGAGCTCGCCGAGGGCAAGACCCACGACGAATACTGGAACGCCGCCCAGGCCGAGATGCGGGTGACCGGCTACATGCACAACCACCTGCGCATGTACTGGGGCAAGAAGATCCTCGAATGGTCCCCGAGTGCGGAGGAAGGGTTCCAGCGCACCCTGCGCCTCAACAACCGCTACTTCCTCGACGGGCGCGACGCCAATTCCTTCACCAATGTCGCCTGGGTCTACGGCCTGCACGACCGTCCCTGGGCGCGCCGTCCGATCTTCGGGACGGTGCGCTACCAGAGCGAGAACTCGCTCCGGAAGTTCGACGCCAAAGCCTATCTCAAGACCGTCCGCGAACTCTGCCAAGCCGAGGAGAAGGCGGGAAAGACATCGGGCAAGAAGAGCTGAGGGCGGTATGCGCCTTGCGTCGCGGGCCTTGCTTGGCGAGTGTCCTCAAGTTTTGAGTTCGTACCGGCACAAGCGCCCTACACGCTCATAGTCCTTCCCGCCCTTCCGGAGCGCCGTCGATGAGCCCGGAATCCAGAACCGCCGGTGGAGCAGAATGACGATCGACCTCTGGTTCTGGAATCCGGGCTCTGCCGCGCAGCCCCGGAAAGACGGGGTCGGTTCACGGACGTGTCGCCCATCCGACGATCGATCGCCCGCTGAGGCCGGCGATCATGCTTGACCCCGATCCCGCCTCCCCTCCGCCGCGCAGGCGACTGGACCGCTGGCGCGGCGCGGCCTCCGATGCGGCGCCCCTGTGGCGGCAGCGCCTGCTGTTCCTGTTCGGGGGCCTCTGCGTCGGGCTCGCCGCCGTGGCGATGGCCAAGCTCGCGGATTGGGCGCACGAGGCGTTCCGCTGGATCGTCTCGCCCTCCCCCCTCGTCGCCCTGGTTCTGACGCCGCTCGGCTTCGCCATCGCGATCCTGCTCGCCATCCGGGTATTTCCGAATTCGCAAGGCTCGGGGATCCCCCAGGTGATCGCCGCGCGCCATACGGAGGATCCGGCGATCCGCAACGCCCTGGTCTCCCTGAAGACCGCGTTCGGCAAGATCCTGGTCATGACCCTCGGCCTCGTCTGCGGCGCCTCGACGGGGCGCGAGGGGCCGACGGTCCAGGTGGGGGCCGCGATCATGGCGGCTGTCGGCCGGCTCGACGCGGAGCGCCTGCCGGGTGTCATCCTCGCCGGTGGCGCGGCGGGAGTCGCCGCCGCCTTCAACACGCCCATCGCCGGCATCGTCTTCGGCATCGAGGAACTGAGCCGGACCTACGAGGCGCGCACCAGCGGCCTCATCGTCGCCACCGTCATCGCGGCCGGACTGACCGCGCTGGCGATCCAGGGCGACTACACCTATTTCGGCACCACCAAGGCCGCCCTGCCCTTCGGGCCGGGATGGCTCGCCGTTGCGATCCTCGGCGTGGTCGGGGGTATCGCGGGCGGCCTGTTCGGCCGCGTCACCCTCCTCTTCGCCAGGGGACTGCCCGGCCGGATCGGCGCCGCCATCCGCCGCCACCCCATCGTCTTCGGTGCCCTCTGCGGGCTCGGCGTCGCCCTCTGCGGCCTCGCCTCCGGCGGCACGGTCTACGGCACCGGCTACGAGGAGGCCCGCGCCATGCTCCACGGCACCGATACCGGGCATCCGGCCTATGCTCCGCTGAAATTCCTCGCGACGGTGTTCTCCTCCATCAGCGGCATACCCGGCGGCCTGTTCGCCCCCTCCCTCAGCGTCGGGGCGGGGATGGGCGTCTGGCTGCATGGCCTGTTCGCGGACGTGCCCATCGGCGCCCTCGTGCTCATCGGCATGACCGCCTACCTCACCGGTACCCTGCAGGCGCCGATCACCGCCTTCGTCATCGTCACCGAGATGACCCAGGACCATGCGATGATGATCCCACTCATGGTCACCGCCCTCATCGCCGATGCGGTCTCCAAGCTGATCTGCCGCGAAGGGCTCTATCACGCGCTGGCCGCCACCATCCTGGAGAAGGCCGAATCCAGTGCCGCGCCCGTCATCGCGACGCCGCACAAGCTTGAGCGGAACGCTTGACCCGACAGGAGGGTTATCGGTCGTTCCGCACGCTGGAGTTTTGCGCGTATGACCCTTCTCAAATGGGCCCTCATCTGTTTCGTCATCTCGCTCCTGGCGGGCGGCCTCGGCTTCACCGGCATCGCCTCGGGCGCGCGCTCCCTGTCGCGCATCCTGTTCGGTGTGTTCCTGGTGATCGCCATCGTGATCGTGGTGCTCGCCCTGGCTGTCGGTCAGGCGGTCTTCTAAACGGTCATCCGATCGGTAGCCGGGCCTGCGGGAGTTCGTGACGTCCATGGCGAACGCCGCATCCATCCCCGGCAAGATCTGTCTCGTGACCGGCGCCACCTCGGGCATCGGCTACGAGACGGCCCTGGGCCTGGCACGGGCGGGGGCCCGTGTGGGGATCGTCGGCCGGGATGCCGGCCGCACCGACGCGGCGGCGTCCCGCATCCGCGACGCGGTGCGGGCGGCCGTCATCGACGTGTTCCTCGCCGACCTGTCCTCACAGGGGGAAATCCGGCGTCTCGCCGCAGAGGTGCGGGCGCTCTACCCGCGCCTCGACGTGCTGTTGAACAATGCCGGCGCCATCTTCGATGCCCGGCACGTGACAGTCGATGGCCTGGAGCGGACCTGGGCGCTCGACCATCTCGCCTACATGCAACTGACCCTGGACCTCCTCGACCTGATGAAGGCGAGCGCGCCGGCCCGCATCGTCAACGTCGCCTCGATGGCGCATAAACGCGGCCGGATCGATCTCGAGGACATCGACGGGGCGCGCCGCTACGGCGCGCTGAAGGCCTATTCCCAGGCCAAGCTCGGCAACGTGCTGTTCACCGCCGCCCTCGCCCGTCGCCTCGCCGGCACGGGTGTCACCGTGAATTCGCTCCATCCCGGCGTGATCGCCAGCGGGTTCGCCGGCGGCACCGGAGGATGGTTCGGCGTCAGTTGGTCGCTGATCCGGCCCTTCCTCGGCAACCCGGCCGATGGGGCGGCGACCTCCCTGCATCTGGCGACCTCGCCGGAGGTGGCGGGCGTCAGCGGCCTGTACTTTTCGAAATGCCGTCCCGTCCCGACTTCTCGCCACGGACGCGATCAGGCGCTTCAGGAACGGGTCTGGGCGTTGAGCCTGCGGCAGCTCGGACGGGCGGAATAGGGCGACGGCCGCCCGCCGGTGGGATCGCCTGATGTCGGCCCCTTCTGAATCCGTTTCTATATCAAAAAATGCACTGTCTATGTTATTCGTCGCGTCGATTGAGAGGCGAGGATGGCATGAACGTATCTGTTGGCGACCGGTGGGAAGGGTTCATCTCCCGCATCGTGCAGGATGGCCGCTATGGCTCGGCGAGCGAGGTGGTTCGCGAAGGCCTTCGCCTCGTCGAAGAGCGCGAGGCGAAACTCCAGGCCCTGCGTCGGACCTTGAGCGAGGCCGTTGAGGCAGGTGGCGACGCGAGCGAGGATGAGATCGATGCCGCGCTCGCGGCAAAGAGCGCGGAACTCAAGGCTCTGGGCTATGGGGAGTGAGCAAGGTTCGGTTCCTCGCCTTCGCGGGAACAAACCTCGTCGATATCCTCGTCCACGTCACGGAAAGGAGTGGCAGCCTCGCCACCGCGCAGGGATTCGTTGCGCGACTTCGCCGGCAATGCCATCGATTGGCGACGCTCCCGGGGCGGCTCGGTCGGGCACGTCCGGAATTGCACAGCAACCTCCGCAGCTTTCCTTGCGAAAATTACGTGATCTTCTTCCGCTATGATGCCGGAACGGTGGAAATCGTCGCGATCCTGCATTCCAGCCGGGATCCCGGTCCTCACCTCACCGATCATCCTACCAGCGAATGATCGGTGAGGTCGAGGTTCATGCGAGAGAGGCTGTCTCGGACGAGGCCGGCACGAACGCGCCGGACAGGGCCTTCTCGATCAGCGCCTGCGTCTCCGCCACGCCGTAGAGCGCGATGAACGAGCCGAAGCGCGGTCCGCGTGCCTCGCCGAACAGCACGTTGTAGATGGTGGTGAACCAAGCCTGCGACACGCCGGGCCGTCCGTCCGGGCTCTTGGCCTTGCCGGAGAGGTCGGGGAAGTGCCGCCGCCCGACCTCGTAGACCACGGCCTGCAGCCCCTCCGGATCGGTGGAGCCCTTGTGGGCGTCCAGCGTCCGCGACAGGTCGGCCAGCGCCGCCCTCTCCTCCTCCGTCGCCGTCCGGTAGGTCTTGGCCGGACGCACCAGATCGCGGAAATAGGCGAGCGCATGGCCCACGAGCTTGTCGAGGACCGGATGGGTCCGCGGCCCGATCTCCGGGTCGTAGCGGCGGATGAAGCCCCACAGCACCGCCGGATCCTCGGTATTGGCCACCGCCGCGAGGTTGAGGAGCATGGCGAAGTTCAACGAGCCGCCCTTGCCCACGGCTTCTGCCGCCGGCGGATGGCCCGCATGCAGGTGCCAGACCGGGTTGCCGAGCTGCTGCGCCGGCTCCTGGCCGGGGAACTTCTCGAGGAAGTTCAGGTAATCGTCGACCTGACGCGGGATCATCTCCACGAACAGGCGCTTGGCCTCGCGCGGCTTGTTGTACATGAACAGGGCGAGACTGTCGGCGGTGCCGTAGACGAGCCAATCATCGATGGACAGGCCGTTGCCCTTCGACTTCGAGATCTTCTTGCCCTCCTTGTCGAGGAAGAGCTCGTAGTTGAATCCCTCCGGCGGTTCGCCGCCCAGCGCGCGGGCGATCTCGCCCGACAGCTTCACCGAATCGATCAGGTCCTTGCCGGCCATCTCGTAATCGACGCCGAGCGCCACCCAGCGCATGGCCCAATCGGGCTTCCATTGCAGCTTGGCGTGGCCGCCGGTGACCGGGGTCTCGTAGGCGGTGCCGGTCTTCGGATCGCGCCAGACCAGGGTGCCGGCGGAGACCCGCACCTCGTCGATGGAAACCTGCATCACCTCCCCGGTCTCCGGGTGCAGCGGCAGGAACGGCGAGTAGCTCGCCGAACGCTCGGCCCGGAGCGACGGCAGCATGATCGCCATCACGGCCTCGTAGCGGTCGAGCACCGTGAGCAGGGCCGTGTCGAACAGGCCGGCCTTGTAGCATTCCGTGGCAGAGCGGAACTCGTAATCGAACCCGAACGCGTCGAGGAAGCGGCGCAGCTCGGCATTGTTGTGGGCGCCGAAGCTGTCATGCGTGCCGAACGGATCGGGCACGCGGGTGAGCGGCTGGTTCAGCGCCGGGATCAGGATCTCCTTGTTCGGCACGTTGTCCGGCACCTTGCGCAGGCCGTCCATGTCGTCCGAGAAGGCGATGAGGCGGGTCGGCACGCTGTCGTTGGTGAGCACGCGGAAGGCGTGGCGCACCATGGAGGTGCGTGCCACCTCGCCGAACGTGCCGATATGCGGCAGGCCCGACGGCCCGTATCCGGTCTCGAACAGCACTTCCGATTTCGGCTTGCGCTCCAGCCGCGCCACGAGCTTGCGCGCCTCCTCGAACGGCCATGCGGCCGCGCTGGCGGCGGCTTCCACAAGGGCGGGGTCGAGGGTGAGGGGAGACGAAGCAGGCGGGGGGGACATGGGAACAGCGTCAGTTCTGTGAGGAGAAACAGGAAGGCCGCAACCGGCCGGATGCGGCCCGGCACCCTAGGGAGCGGGCCAGGGAGGGTCAACGCGGAGGGGCGAGGCAAGGCGAGGCGGGAGCGGACTTCGCGTGAAACCCGGCTTTAATCCTCGGCGCCTTATGCAAGCGGGCATCCCTGACCCTGGCGACGATCGAGACGGGCGGGAGCCGTGCCGCGGCCCGATCCCGGCATATGCAGCGGAAAGGCGACCCCGATGGCATCCGTTTCCTTCACCCTCGACGACGACTACGATTCCGCCAAGACCATCCGCCTGGATCGCAACCCCCTCGCCTCCTATGCCGGGCCGGCCAGCAGCCACGCCTTCGGCCCCGACGGTCAGGGCCACTTCATCCTGAACGACACCGGCGCCCTCGACGATGGCGGCGCGACCTTCACCGATGCCGCGCGGCCCGTCCCGGGGGGCTACGCCGCCCTTACGAGCGACCGTTACGCGGTCTTCCTCGACCTGTCCGACAACACGGCATCGCTGAGCCTGACCGGTGGCACGTTCGGGGATGTGCTCCGGGGCGGAAGCGGCGACGACACCCTCCGCGGCGGCGGCGGCAACGACGTGTTCGAGGGCGGCGAGGGCGACAACGTCATCAAGGGTGGCACTGGCTCCGATACGGTGAGCTACGAGCACGCCCAATACAGCATCGAGGTGTATCTGGAGGATTCCCGGGCCTACACCGTTCCCACCGGCGACGAGGATACTCTGTCGAGCATCGCGAACGTACGCGGCACCCGCTTCGGCGATGTGCTCACGGGAGACGGCCGCGCCAATCGTATCGAGGGCGGCGCTGGGAAGGACGTCATCGGCGGTGGCGGCGGCGGCGATGCCGTCGACGGTGGCGCCGGGGATGACAGCATCGATGGCGGCGGCGGCGACGATCTCATCGAAGGCGGCGCGGGCGCGGACGCGATCCGCGGCGGCGGCGGGATCGACACCGCGAGCTACGAGCATTCCTCGTCCGGGGTCACGATCGATCTCTTCCGCAACTATCAGGTCAGCGGCGGCGATGCGAACGAGGACACGCTCTACGACATCGCCAACGTGACGGGCAGCCTCTACGGCGACCGGCTCGCGGGCGACGGCAAGGACAACACCCTCGACGGCAATGGCGGCGCCGACAGGCTCTATGGCAACAACGGCAACGACCGCCTGATCGTCTCGTCCACGCCCGTCGAGGTCGACGGTGGCGCGGGACGGGACGTCCTGATCGTGGAGGTGAACCCGTATCTCGAGACGATCCATCTCAGCGACGAGACCTTCTCGGGCTTCGAGAAGGTGGCCGTTCGCAGCGACGGGTCCATCGACATGAGGGATGTCACTCTCGGAACGTCGATCATCTCGCAGAGCGTCGCGGGCGATCACGACAAGATCGTCGGCACCGCCGGGGACGATCGCATCAGGGCGGGAAGCGGTGGCGACCGGATCGACGCCTGGAGCGGCGACAACACCGTCCTCGGTGGTGTGGGTAAGGACCAGTTCATCTTCCGGTCGGACAAGGGCCGCACTGAAATCCACGAGTTCGAGCTCGGCAGGGACAAGCTGAACGTGGTGCCGCTGACGACGAATTTCGACGATGTCGTGATCACGTCGGTCCACGGCGGAGACGACACCCTCGTCACCTTCGCGAACTACACCGGCATCGACCACCGCATCATCCTGCACGACGTCGCCGCTTCGGCGCTCGGCGAAGCGGATTTCATCATCTGAGCGGGTTCGCGAGTCGGCGGGTTCCGTGTCGGGAGCCCCGATGCGCTCTCAGTCGCCCGTCCCGGCGATCAGGATGTCCAGGCGCATATGCGTGATCGCGCCGATCTCGTCGAGGGCGGTGGCCTCCTCCTCGGCCCGCTCCCGTCGAAGCCGAGCCTCGAACACCGCGAGGATCTCGGCCCGGCTGCGGCCTCGCACGGCGATGATGAAGGGGAAACCGAACCTCTCCCGGTAGGCGGCGTTCAGGCGGTCGAAGGCCGCCGCATCCTCGGGCGGGAGGTGGTCGAGGCCGGCGCTGCCCTGCTCGCTCGCAGAGTCGGCCGTCATCGCCCGCGCCCGTGCCTCGGGGCCGGCGAGTTCCGGGTGGCCGTTGAGGAAGGCGAGGCGCTGCGCCTCCGGCGCATGGCGCACCGCGTCCATCATCGCGGCGTGCAACTCGGCCACGCTGGCGAAGGGGCGGGCCGGCGCCACCGCCTCGGCGACCCAGGCCGCGTGTTCGAACACCCCGCCGAGCAGGGCGACGAAGGCGTCCCGGTCGAGACGGTGGATGGCGGCCAGATCCGACAAAGGCTTCAACTCCAGCGATAATCCGTACGACGACCGGGCGTGCACGGGCATCGGCGCGGGATCATGCTCCCTGGCATCGACCATGGCGAACCCCGCCACCTCTTGTCCACGGCGATCTCCGCATCGCCCACGGGGGCAGCCCTTTCGAGACGCGGCCGTGGCGGTTCAGGCCGGCTCGGGCGCGGCGCCGGTGGTGCCCCGGCGCTCGCCGGCCGGGGTGGCGGGCGGGACGAAGGCGAGGATCAGCACGATCGTCGCGAGCTGGAAGGCCGCGATCAGCCACAGGCCGGCGGAGGCCGAGCCGGTATTCTCGCGCAGATAGCCCATCACCGCCGGAGCGCCGAAGCCCGCGAGGTTGGCCATCGAGTTGATCAGGGCGAAGCCGGCCGCGGCGGCGGAGCCCGCCAGGAACCGCCCGGGAATCTGCCAGAAGACGGGGATCGCGCTCATCGTGCCGACGATCGCCACGGCGAGCGCCAGCATCGCCAGAGCCGGGCTGGCCGGGACGAGGAACCCGACGAGGGCGATGGCCAGCGCCCCGATCATCGCCGGTATGCCGCAATGCAGGCGCACCTCTCCGGTTCGATCGGAATGACGCCCGTTGAGCACCATCCCGATACCGCCGAACAGGAAGGCCGCCGACATGATCCAGCCGATGGTGAGAGGGTCGGTATAACCGGCATCATGCACCACGCTCGGCCCGAAGAAGATCAGCGCCGAGTACCCCGTGACGAGGCAGAAGTAGATCGCGATGCACTGCCAGACCCGGACATTCTTCAGGGAGGCGAGGATGCGGTGTTCCCGTGGGCCGAGGGCCTCGGCGTCGCGTGCGAGGTCGGCTTCGATCAGCGCCCGCTGCTCAGGCGTCAGCCAGTCGGCCTTGGCGGGGCGGTCGGTGAGAACGTTGCCGAGGAAGAAGATGGTGACGAGCCCTGCGAGGATCGACGGGATACCCTCCAGCAGGAACACCCATTGCCAGCCGTCCCAGCCATTCACGCCGTCCAGGCCGGTGAGGATCGCACCGGCCAGCGGCCCGCCGATCACCCCGGCGATCGCCGCGGCCGACATGAAGAGGCCGAGCACCCTCGCGCGCCGTGCGCTTGGATACCAGTAGGTGAGGTACAGGACCACACCGGGGAAGAAACCGGCCTCGAACACCCCCAGCAGGAAGCGCAGCACGTAGAAGAAGGCCGGCGTGGTGACGAACATCATCGCCACGCAGCATGCGCCCCAGAGGAGCGTGATCCGCGCGATGGTCTTGCGGGCGCCGACATGTTCCAGAAGCAGGTTGCTCGGCACCTCGCACAGGAAGTAGCCGATGAAGAAGATGCCCGCCCCGATACCGTAGACCGTCTCACTGAACTTGAGATCGGACAGCATCTGCAGCTTGGCGAAGCCGATATTGACCCGGTCGATCCAGGACAGGATCCAGAGCATCATCAGGAACGGCAGCAGGCGCCAGGTAATCCGGTGGTAGGCCGCGTCGAGCGCCGGGTTCTGGCCGACCGGTGACGCACGATGAGCTGGATGTGACCGGATCGCCATGGATCGCCCCGAAGCTGGTCGCGTCATCGGCGTCGATGAAACTCTCACTGAAGCGCCAAGACGAGATGAACCCTCCTCTTATGCAATCCGATTCCTGATCGGGCCGTAAATCTCGGCCCGTTTCCGGCGGCGGTCAGCTCCCGCGATAGGTCGTGCAATTGCCGGGCGTGCACAGCATCGGCACGTGGTAATGCTGCTTGGGGTCGAAGACCGCGAACCGCACCACCGGGTTGTCCACGAAGATGTCCGCCTCGCTTAACCCGGGCCGGCTCTTGAGGTAGCCGTCGATGAAGAATTCGAGCTGGTACTGGCCGATCTTCGCCTCGGCCGCCGGCAGGATCGGTGAGTCGGTGCGCCCGTCGGCATTGGTGACGACACTCTTCACGAGGCGCCAGCGCCCCTCCTCCATCACCGAGAAGTCGATGCGCACGCCGGGCGCGGGGCGCCCGCGCTCCGAGTCGAGGATATGTGTCGTGATGCCGGCCATCGGGTCTCTCGGATCGTGTCGTGGGTAAGCGGTTGCGGACGGTCGGGGCTCTCAGCTGCCGCGATAATACGAGTAGCCCCAGGGCGTGAACAGGATCGGCAGGTGGTAGCGCTGGCTCGCGTCGCGGATGTGGAAGCGGATCGGCACGAGGCCGAGGAAGTTCGGGCTCGGCAGCGCCACGCCGATCCGGGCGAAGTATTCCTCCACATGCATCAGCAACTCGTAGCGCCCGGTCTTCAGGGCGTCGTCGATGAGGAGCGGCTCGGGCGAGCGGCCGTTGGCTCCCGTCGTGATCGTCTTGAGCGGCCGGTAGGTGTCGCCATCGCGCACGGAGAGGTCGCAGACCATGCCCGCGCCCGGTGTGCCGTGGAAATTGTCGATGGCGTGCATGGTGAGGCGTGGGCCGAGGCCCGATTGCATCGTCGGGCCGGTGGTCAGGGCGCCCGGCTGTGCAGGAGCCGGGGCGGGCGCGCCCTGGGCCAGCACCGTGCCGGTGGCGGCGACCGTGCCGCCGAGACCGAGTCCGGCG